>CAZYUN010000017.1:0-12123 GCA_964650755.1 uncultured Gammaproteobacteria bacterium | reverse complement strand
TGTTGTGTTTATTAGCGGTGGGTTTACCCGCTAACAAACTTTCCGAACATCAGGTCAAAGATTTTGATCGGAAAAAAATCAAATACGAAAAATATAAATAAAAAATTTACAAAATAAAAACACCGCTGAGAAAAAATCTCAGCGGTGTTTTTTTTAATTGCAAAAACTAAACGCTCTCAACTTTGATTAGATTGCTTTGTCCTTTATAACCAAAAGGATGTCCGGCAACAACAATAATCGTATCGCCTCGTTTGGCTAACTTTTTTTTGATAATCATCTTCTTAATATTAGACAACAAAACATTAAAAGAGTCAGTAAATTTTATAATATGTGATTCAACTCCCCAACTTAAGACCAATTGATTGCGAGTCAAAACCGAGGGTGTTACCGCCAATAAAGAAACGCCGGTTCTAAATCGAGAAATACTTCTGGCCGTAAAACCCGAAGTGGTAGCGCAAACTATTAATCTGGCACCGACAGCATCTTCAGCTAAATCCTGAGCAATAAAAGAAATTGTTTGCGTCACTGATTGATTGTTTTTATAAACGGCTTCATTTTTTTCTTGTCGAGTAATTTCTTCGGCCTCCATATATTTGGCAATCTTTGACATGTATTGAACAGCTTTTAGGGGATATTTTCCGGTGGCGCTTTCGCCCGACAACATAATCGCATCAGTTCCATCCAAAACCGCGTTGGCAACATCAGAAACTTCGGCGCGAGTCGGCAAAGGATTTTTAATCATTGACTCTAACATTTGAGTAGCGACAATTACTGGCTTGCCGGACTGTCGACATTTTTCAATAATTTCTTTTTGTAATAAAGGGAGCTCTTCAAGTGGCAATTCAATTCCCAAATCACCACGCGCCACCATAATACCATCAGCTGTTTCTAAAATTTTATTAAAATTATCAACCGCTTCGCGACGCTCTATTTTAGCAATGATTCTTATATGTTCTCCGCTATCTTTCTTTTTCTTGTTGTCTGATATTTTGGAATAAGTTATTAAATTAAGATACTTCTTCTCCCATAATGAAATTTTTCTTCTCAAATTTTGGATATCTTTTTCATCCTTAACAAAAGAAAGAGCAATATAATCAACTCCATTTTTAATACCAAATTCAACATCAGCTAAATCCTTTTTTGTTAAAGCGGGACAAGTAATGGTTGATTTGGGGAAATTCATTCCCTTGTGTGTTTTAATAATCCCGCCCTCAACTACTTCGCATTTAATAACCTTATTTTTAATTTGTTCAACTTTCAAAATAATCATAGCATCATCAATCAAGACCGAATCATTTTTTTTCAAATCACGATACAAATTTGAATATTGAATAGGAATTAACTTGCCTTTGATATTTTGTTTTTTAATTTGTTCTTCAGCCACCAAAAAAACATTTTCACCTTTTTGAACCGTGATGCCCGAAGCTTTAACTACACCTATTCTAATGCGTGGGCCTTGTAAATCTTGAATAATAGCCAAATCCTTGCCGGCACCTTTAGAGGCGGAACGTAAATTTTTAATCAATTTTAAATGATGGCTATAAGTACCATGAGAAAAATTAAGACGGGCAACATTCATGCCGGCCTTAATTAATTTAATCATCGTGGCCTTGTCTTCTGAGGCCGGTCCGATTGTTGCTACAATCTTGGTTCGTTTCATAAAATAATTTGTGATTCTAATTATATTTTCATAACTTTAATCACCCAGGCACCAAAATCTTTAGCTACTTCAGCGAGTAATGGTAATGGCCACTTTTCACCTAAATAGGCCTTAATCAAACCAATAACACTAAATACAAACAAAACTAACATCCATAGCTGACCAAAAAAAGGAATTATTCCAGCCAAAGACAAGGCAAACAACAATGCTCCTTGATTGGCATGAAATCTAATAAACGCATTGTCTTTTTTGGCGGCCAAAGCAACCAACGCAAAAACCCAAACATAACTCAAAGAAGCCCAAATTTTTTCTTCTGAAGAAATTGTAATTTTTTCTGACATATTTTTTATTATTTTTATTTTTTATTTCTATTCCAAAATGGTAACAATTCAGCTAAATACAAAACCACAAATACAGATAATGCCCCCACCAAGCCCCCAAAAAAACTTTCAGTAACTAAATTAAAAACCTTCCAAATCTTAAAACCATCAACAAAGCGATAACCAGCGACAACCAAACCAAAAACAAAACCCGCCTCCAAGCCGGCAATTAAACCCATTGGCAAGACCGCGCCATATAGTAAATAAATTTTTCTAGCCAAATAACCAAAGACAACTAATCTAATCAGCCAAGCCAACAAATCTACCCGGTCCATACTCCAACCCAAACCCAACCAATCAATTAGCCAACGCAAAAACAACTCCAAAACAACCCCGATAATCAAAGGAATTAAAATGAATTTAAAATAAAAAGTAAAATTAATGGCCTGCCAGGCCTTGATTGATTTATCCATACGCTTTAATTATAACAAAAAACAATAATTTTATATAGTGGCCACACTAACCGCTTCATTTTTATTTATTATAAACCACAAAAGAGCTGATTGTATATAAGGCAAAATAAAAAGAGAGAGCCGAATGACTCTCTCAATGTTCTTGAATTATAAAATAGGTTGACGACGATTAAGAACTTGCAAATCTCCAACAAACAAACCATCCTGACGAATTACTTTGCCGTCAAAAATAATCGCTCCGCCACCCATGTCCGGTGTCTGACGACGCACCAAATCCATATGGATAGCACTTGTTCGATTGCCATTATCAGCTTCTGGGTAACAAGATCCGGGAGTCAAATGAAAACTGCCAACCAATTTTTCGTCATACAAAATTTCTTTTACCGGCTCCTTAATCATTGGATTCAATCCAAGAGCGAATTCCCCAAGATAACAAGCGCCTTCATCGGTAGCAAGCAAACTCTTCAAACGATCAACATCACCAACATCACAACCACATTCAACAATCCTGCCATTAATAAACCTCAACCGCACCCCATCAAACAAATGACCACGATAATTAATTGGTGTATTAAACCTAATCTTCCCATTAACACTCTCTTTGACTGGGGCGGTATAAACCTCTCCGTCCGGCATATTTTCTCTGCCATCGGCCTTACAAACTCCGATACCCTTGATACTAAAAGAAATGTCGGTTTCGCCATCAATAATCTGCACTCGATCAGTACGACTCATGAGGTCAACCAAAATATCCATTTGAATAGACATTAAACGATAATCAACTCGCAAACAAGCATTAAAATACATTTGCCTAAAACTTTCCAAATCCCAACCAGCCAACTGGGCTGAAGCGGGGGTAGGCAAATAAGTCAAAACACGACGAACCTTATTTTGGTCAGCATACCAATCAATAATCGGTTCCCATAATTTAGCATAAATCTTTGCTTGTCTCATAGTTAATGCGGAAAACTCAAAGGCGTTAGATTCAGCAACCACCTTAATAATCTTATGAACTTTTTTAATTTCTTCCAAACGATTACTCAAAAGAAGCTCTAAACCCTGATAACCGGATGGCGCTTGCATCATCTTACGTAACCACTGTGATTTGTCTTGCCAAATGATTGGTTGTCCGCCGGCTTTAATAACTGCCTGCAAAAGACAATCAACAAAATAAGGATCAACATCATCAATCAAATGAACCAAAACAATATCACCAACATTAACTCGAACAGAATAATCAACCAATAAATTAGCCAGGGCCTCAAAAGATGGTAAGCGACCATTGTCATAACTGTTCATTTCCAGATCTCCTTGTTTTTTTGTTTGGAGTGAAACGGTTTTTAAAGAACAAAACACTTAAATTAGCATAACAAAAAAAATAATTTTGTCAATTAACTCTAAAAGTTGTATAATAAAGATATAATAAACAATATGGCTGATTTACAAAACGGCAATGAACTATTAAAAGTCGATGTTTTTCAAAAAATGGGGCTGACTGAAGGTATGCATGTCGGTGATTTGGGTTGTGGCAATATCGCCTTTTATTCCTTTGGTTCAGCTAAAATAGTTGGCAAAAGTGGCGTAGTTTATGCCGTTGATATTTTAAAAAGCGTTTTAAATGCAGTAGAAAATCGTATTCGTTTAGAGGGTTATGATAATATTAAAACTGTTTGGTCTAATTTAGAAATGGTTGGCGCAACCAACATTCCGGCCGGCAGTTTGGATGCTATTTTTATTCATAATGTTTTGTTTCAAGCCGAAAATCATCAGGCCTTTCTTCAAGAATCAGCCCGATTAATGAAAAAGGGTGGTAAATTAATGATTGTTGATTGGAAAAAAATTACTTCACCCTTTGGTCCTCCACAAAAAGATCGACCGGATCCCGAAAAAATAAAACAACAAGCAACCGCTTCCGGATTAAAGTTAATAGAAGAATTTTCTGCTGGGCCATATCATTTTGGCATGATTTTTATTAAATAACACACAAAAAACCGACCATAATTTCATAATTGTGGCGGTTTTTTTGTTAATTAATAAATTTCAGGGTTTACAAATTAATTAAAATGTGTAAAATAATAAAAAAACAAACACTAAACTTATGTTTTCACCAATCAAATTTTTTAATCCGACTTATTTATTTGAATTAAGACCATATACTTACCCATCAACAATTAGATTGATGTTGATTTTTTTTGTGATCATGTTGATAGTTGGAATCGCCTTAAAATTAATTCAAAAATTCAAACCACTTCAAAAATATCAAGAAAAGGCCATCAAAAAATATGCTTCTTGGTTGTTATTTATGAGTTCGTGGGGACTGCTACTCACCTGGTTTAAATATGAACGCATTCAAATTTTAGCAGCAAGATTTTGGTTAGTGATTTGGTTAGTGATTACTATTGGTTGGTTGGTTAAAATTTATCTTTACCAAAACAAAACTTTAGCGCAAGCTAAAAAACAAGCCGAGAATCGTCAATTATTAAAAAAATACTTACCTAAAAAATAATTATGGCTAAGCGGGAGGGATATAATAAGAAATTGGGCGCATACGGAGAATCTCTGGCGGCCAATTTTTTAATTAAGCGCGGTTATAAAATAATTGCCAAAAATTTTCGCTCCATTGATGGAGAAATTGATTTAGTAGCAAAAAACAACCAACAAGAATTACTTTTTGTTGAAGTAAAAACCAGAACAGATGATAGTTTTGGTTATCCCGAGCATGCCGTCAATCAAATAAAAATAAAAAAAATAATCAAAACAGCTGAATATTTTTTAGAGACCCATCATTTAAAAACTATTTGGGAGCTGGCAATAATTAGTGTAGAAATTAATAAACAAAAATCAATCGCTAAGATAAAAAAATTCCAATTAGAATTATAATCCAAGAACTATTGACAAATAATAAAAGCTATGATATAATACTATTATTAGATGATACGGCAGCCTTAAACGGGCTGCCGATTTTCTTAAGAGAAATTATATAAATATTAAAAATATGTCACAATCACCCATTCAGGCAGCCATTCAACAAATCTGCCAAGAAAAAAATCTTTCAGAAGATTCTGTTTTAATGGCAATTGAAGCGGCTATGGCCGCTGCCTACCGCAAGGACTTCGGCAATAAGCTACAAAATATCAGCACTAAATTTGATCCCAAAACCGGAGCCATTGAGGTTTTTGATATTAAGACCGTAGTAGAAAATCAACCGGAATTAGACGAAGAAGGAAATCCAATTATTATTGAAGAAACAGACGACAAAGAAGAAAAATCAGAAAAAAAGAAAAAGAAAGTTATCAAAGAAGAGGCGGGAGGATCTTTTGCGGCTGCTTTTGCTGCTGCTCTAAAAGAAAAACAAGAGCAAGAAGAACAAGGCCCAGAAAGCGATCAAAAAGAAGAAAAAACTCCTGTTACTAAAGCGTTTTTAGCCGAAGAAATAGAAATTGACGGCGAAGAAGAGAAAAAATTCAATCCCAAAACTGAGATTGAATTAAAAAACGCGACAGAAACAAATCCCGATGCTAAATTGGGTGATGAAATTATTACCCCTTTAGAAGTTCCGGGTGAATTTGGACGTATGGCTGCTCAAACCGCCAAACAAGTTATTATTCAAAAACTAAGAGAAGAAGAAAGAGTTAAGATTTTTGAAGAATATAAGGCATTAGAAAATACCATTATTTTTGGCACTATTCAAAGACGCGAGGGTAGAAATGTTTTTATTGATGTCGGTAACACTATCGCGATCTTGCCAGCTGAAGAACAAGTTGAGAGAGAACGCTACAATATTGGTAATCGCTTGAAGTTCTATTTAAAATCAGTTGATTCGGGGATGCGCGGTTCCATGATTATTTTATCTAGAACCTCTAACGAATTGGTGAAGGGAATTTTTGAAGAAGAAATACCAGAGATAGCTTCTGGTGCCATAGAAATCAAGGGTATTGCCAGAGAACCGGGTAGCAGAACAAAAGTGGCTATCTCCTCCAACGAAGAAAATATTGACCCAATCGGCTCCTGTGTCGGCCAAAGGGGCTCACGCATCCAAACTATTATTGGAGAATTAAACGGAGAAAAAGTTGATATTATTTTATGGGATGAAAATCCTCAAAAATTCATTAGCAACTCTTTATCACCGGCTAAAATAGTCAATATTGAAATAAATGAAGCGGATCATAGTGCTAAAGTTACTGTTAAAGAAGATCAATTATCTCTAGCTATCGGACGCGCCGGACAAAATGTCAGATTGGCCTCACGTTTAACTGGTTGGAGAATAGATATTATTTCTGAAGGTGGCTCAACCGAAATTTCAGAAGCAGAAACAAAAGAAACGGAAAATGAAATCGGTGAAACTAATAATGAAATTGAAAACACAACAACTGAAACTGAGGAAAACCCAATAATAGAAGAAACAAAAGAGGTTGAAACAATGACCGAAACTACAGAAAATTAAACAACTGAAAATGAAATAAACACTGAAGTATAAGCTAAAATTGTTGAACTCACCAAAACATTAAAATAAACCACAGCCATTGAAAAAATAATAAGTGCTGCAATAGTAAAATAAATTCTATAAAAAAGAAAGCACCTCGCGAGTTTTACCCCGCGAGGTGTTTTTTGTACAAGTCGTGTAATTAACGACTCTCGCGAATCGTTACTTTTCCCTGCATAACGCCAAGAGATGAGCTTTCCTGAAATGAGTAATTTTCAACGGTATCAGTTGGCTTCATTGGGCGGGTGAGATACCACAAACTAGAATCTTTCCATGTTATGTTGACCAATTTTTCACCTTTGGGCAAATCAACCGTGGCTGAACCACCAAAAATGAAAGCTCGCTTCTGGGGCGTAAAGGTGACAAAAATAATAACACCAATTAACAAACAAATACCCAAAAATATCAAGATTTTATGAATGTTCTTTTTCTCCCTATGCATGTTCTTTTTCTCCCTTTGTGTAATGAACATTGTCGATATCAATTAGGCCACTTAGCCTAATTAAAATAATATATCATAAATATGATACTTTGTCAATAATAACTATTATTTTATTTAAAACAACCACTACTTTTTAAAGTTATATAAAATTTATTTTTTATAAAGAAGAATAAAAAAATACAAAAAAAATCGACCCATAATCAGGGTCGATTTTTTGTTATCGGTAATTTAATTAAACCGGACTTAAAAGATAAAAACAATGATAAAGTTGCCAAAAAAATAATTATTGACCACAAATAAAAATCTTCTTTAAAGACATTAGAAAAATTAGATGGATTTTTTTCAATTGCAAAATCACCTTTGACTTCACCACCCAAAACTTCAACATCAACAATTGATCTTGGCAAAAAACGCCAACCGCTTTGATGCTTGGTCAAAATGCCACTGACCCTGATTTTCTGACCACTCAATAAACCCAAATCCTGATAGGGCAAATTACTCTTAAAATAAATCTCCAATTCATCGTCACCGTCAGCAATAATAACTGATCGTCCCTTAATTTCTAAAATCTCTCCTGATATTGAAAGTAAAGAACCGACTAAATCATCAGACAATTCACTCATAATCAATTCTGCTGGGCTCATTTTTAAATTGGTTTCTATTTTTTTAATATCTTCGGCGGAGCTAATTTTTAATCTCCTGCCGACTGAGGCGGTTGATAACTCGCCAGTTATTTCTAACAAATCTCCAATAACCAATTCCGGAAAATCTTTTTTATAACTATACACTTGCAAACCCGAAATTAAGCCACCAACATCAGAATTATCTGAATTACTAATTTCTGAAATATAAAAAAATTGACTGCCCAAAACACCACTCACGACCGTAACTACTCCGCGAATTTTTATTTTTGTTCCATCACTTAACTCTGATAATTCAGAAAAATCCCTAACTGTATAAACTGCTTGATTTTTATTTTTTGAGGTGGTAGTTTTTTTGACCGCAGTTTTAGCTTGAGCCACTAAAGAAACCGCGGTTTCTATAATTTCTTCGGCAGAATCAAAAACATTTTCGGCTCCGGGCGTAAAAACAAAAGTCCAAAGCCACTCACCCGATTCGTTACGAGCATAAGCTTGATTTTTATTCTTTTTAGCTTGATAAGTTATTTTATCAATCAAGAAACCATCAGGATCATACAAGTTAACTGATTCAAAACCCGAATTATTTAAGGCGATATTTAAATCATCGCGCCAAATAACCGCTAAACCACCGGCAGAAATAATTAATGGCTCTTGCGCTTTAATTATTTTTTTCTTGTCAGTCGCATCAGACAAATAAAATCCCCGCAGATCAATAGTTGAGGTGGAAACATTTTTTAATTCTATAAATTCGGGATTTTCTGAATTCTCGGGATCAGGAAAAACCTCATTAATAATCAACATACCAGCATAATCAATTTGCTCATCAATTAAATCATCAATAGAAGTTGTAGCAATTTCGCTTATATTATTAATGACCGATGATGTTGATGCTATCAGCTTTGATTCAATAATATTAACTAAACCCTTGGTGATTTTTATGGTATTAGTATAATAACTACCTGACACAAAAGACCAACTCTGGTCACTTTTACCGGAAAAATTTCCATAAGTTGTCTGACTGATAATGATTTCACCAAATTTTAAAACTACAGTATCTCCGGAATTATTTAAACTACCCGAAAAATCCTCTAAAACCAAATATTGACCAGGAGATAGAATGCCACTAAGCGTGGTTGTCGCCCATTTTCCACCTTCAAGATTTAATAAAATTAATCCTGATAAATCCAATGAGCTGGTTGAGTTATTAAATAATTCTATCCATTCTTTTTCTCCTGTTAGTGGCGCCGGATAAATTTCATTAATTAAAATGTCGCCCGGATTAATATTAGAGGCAGTTGAAGTAGTAGGTGGAGTTGTGGTGGTTATTGTGGTGGTAGAAATAGTTGAAGAGCTTGGGTCACTAATACTGAGATTAAAAAATAATTGACTGGAGGTGGTATGTAAATTATCAACAACACTAAAAGATACGACCGGAGTACTACTGACTGAAAATGCTTTACGCGTAGTAGAGGAGCGAATGATTTCAGTGCCGAAATCCCACAACCAATCAATAATCATCCCATCTAAATCAAATGATTGACTACCGTCAAAAAATATTTCTTCATCAACTAATCCCGAAAGAGAGCTAACGGTAGCCGAGGCAACCGGTGGGGTATTAATAATAACAGGATTAATTAATTCTATATTAATATCATCTAAACCAACGCCTTTTGAGCCGGTAGCTTTTTGTGATTTTAATGATACTATGGCTCGACGACCACAATAACCACTTAAATCAAATTCGAATTGGTTGTCTGTTAATTGATTAGTAGCGGGAAAAAATACGGTTTGAAAAATTTCTGAACCATCGCTTGAAATCCACAAAGATATTTCTGAGCTGGTAGAATTAGCATCAGAATCATAACTAACTCCACCATAAGTTCTTGATTTGAAAGATATTTTTGCTTGAGAGCAAGCTGAAAAATCAATTTCAGGGGTCGCTACTAAAGAATCCGAATCTTTGAGAATCAAATAACCGGCAGAACTTTCTTGGCAAGCAATATGTTGCCATAAAGGATTATTAATAATCGTACCATCGTGAGATAATTCAATCGCAGCCAAAGCTGGTGCTTTTAAAAAAATAAAACCGCCGACAGTCAAAACTATCAGCGTCAAAAAAGTTAAATAAAAAATTCCCCTCCTCATTTTTTTATTGATTATTTTTATTATTTTTATTATAAAACAAAACTTGAAAAATAGCCAGAGATTAAGTATAATTACTTATAACAATATGATTAAAATATCAATTATTATCCCCGCCCTCAACGAAGAAAAATCTTTACCGGCGCTTTTAGAATCAATTAAAGACCAAGAGTTTTCTGATTACGAAGTTATCTTAGCTGATGCTGGTTCAGTTGATAAAACCAAACAAATCGCCGAATCATATGGCGCAAAAATAGTGCCGGGTGGTATGCCCGCAGTCGGACGTAATGCCGGAGCTAAAGTTGCTCAAGGAGAGTGGTTATTGTTTTTAGATTCTGATGTTTTTCTTTCGGGAAAATTTTTGAAACAGTTAATTGAAGAAGCTGAGACCAAAAAAGTTGACTCCGCCTCGTGCGCGGCTGTGCCCTTAAGCGACAAAATTATAGATCAAGTCATGCACGATGTCGCCAATAAATATATTCAATTAACTCAATATTTTTATCCTCACGCAGCCGGCTTTTGTATTTTAATCAAAAAATCATTGCATGAAAAAATCGGCGGATATAATGAAAGTTTAAAATTAGCTGAAGACCATGAATATATTTCTCGTGCGCAAAAAAATGGCCGTTTTGCTATTTTAAAAAATCCCAAGGTTTATGTTTCTATCAGGCGCTTTGAAAGTGACGGACGCATCAATGTGGCGGCCAAATATATTGCTTGTGAGGTCTATCGAGCACTGCTGGGCGAAATAAAAACCGATATTTTTAAATACAAATTCGGTCATCACGACAATCTAATAAAAGCTTCCAACAAAATACCGCAAACTATCAAAAATTTTTTTCAAAAATTAAAAAAATAAATTGATAATTTAAAAATTAGATATTAAATAAAAAACCGCCGATACGGGCGGTTATTTTAATAATCAAAGAACTTCATCTTCAGGGGCAAAAAAAACTTGATCGGTTTTAATGCGACAAGAAGTTTGATGTAATACTCTTCCAATTTTACAACGAAAAATCCTCGTTCGAATACCATAACGCTTGAGAGCATAACGACGCAAACCGTTAGCGGATGTTTTGTTAGGAGCGACCCACAAACCACCACCTTTTCGCGGATGATCAGACAACGGCTCATCCGAATAATTCCAAACATTAAACCGATATTGTTTTTTTGTAGCTCACAATAAACCAATAGAAGTCAAATCTTCGCACAAAACTTTGTAGCAATATTGCGGTATTTGAGGACTTTTTTGTTTGGATTCTTTTTTCAATGAGCCGACTCCTTATGTTGATTGTATTATTTAATCTTAAATTTGTTATCAAGTCAAGTGATTGAGCTAATTTAGCGAATAATAAAAACCTCAAATGTTTTGAGGTTTTTATGTTTAGTGGACCTTAAGGGATTCGAACCCTTGACCCCCTGCTTGCAAAGCAGGTGCTCTAGCCAACTGAGCTAAAGGCCCTTGTATTAATTTCTACCAGCATTTAAAACGGGAGACAATAAAAATCCCAAAATGCCCCAGATTAAATTAGTCATTACCATCACTCCAACAAAAATAATAATAATGCCGATAATCTTATAAGCTAACTCATCATCATAAACTGAAAAGATTTTTTCTACCCATGGCTGATGTCCCAAAAAATCAACAAAGAATCTTGGTTTATAAACCATCAAAAATCCTAAAACGATAATAAAAGCTCCGATGATAACTCCCCACATACGATAAATGATTAAAAATTTATCTGTGCACGCCAAGGGATTCGAACCCCTGTTCCCCGGCAGAGCTGAATGCTTCCTATGGTCGCATTCATCTACGCTCAACTTCGCCTATCGGCTTGTTTCGCTTCTGCCGTCAGGTAAGTTGTTAAAGTTAATATAATTATTAAGAAAACTACTGTGATCTTAATTGTGCACGCCAAGGGATTCGAACCCCTGACCCCCTCGGTGTAAACGAGGTGCTCT
>CAZYUN010000016.1:0-12322 GCA_964650755.1 uncultured Gammaproteobacteria bacterium | reverse complement strand
AAGTCAGAGAACTGTTGTTTTAGATCTTGATGTTGTTTCTTGTATGCTTTTAGTTGAGAGACGGCTTGGGGGCAGTTGAAGGGCATATGATAATTGGGATTAAAAATATAGAAAAACTAAATTATATTATGTAAAACATTATAGCACAAAAAGGATCATAAATAAAAAAGTTCTCACACCACTACTGGTGTGAGAACCGATTCAAAAAGATTTGTTATGATTTTGGGAATAAGGCAGTTTGATTGTGAAAAAATGGGAACTCAATCATCAATCTCTACTTACGGACGGCGATAAAGTTATAATTTACCAATATATAATTATAGCACACTTTTAACAAAAAGTCAATATTACTTATCAACATCTTCAAGATATTTTATCTAATTTTATACAAAATAATCTGTTGATAAAAACCAATTATTACATATTTTTATCAAATTTCGTATGATTTTCACAAACACATTACCGCCACTTGACATTTCTCCCCCATTTGCTATAATAAAAACACAATTTGACTTCCCATCGGCTAACTTTAGCCGAATCATCTTAAGCAACCAATGACTTAAGAAAGGCAAAAACCAACAATCTTTAACTATTTAGATTCCTTGGCCTTGCCGGGGAATTTTTTATTAACTAAAATAAAAGAATCAGTAATTATGAAAAACTACGAATTGCTTTACATTGTCTCCAATCAATACACTGAGTCAGAGGCAACAGGCATCAAAAACAAAGTTAGCGAACTCATCACTAAAAAAGGCGGAGTTATCGGCTATGAAGAAAATTTGGGGAAAAGAAAATTAGCTTATCCCATCAATCATGTTTCAGCCGGTTATTACTTTTTACAAGAGTTTGAATTAGAAAACGGCGAAGTTGTGAAAGAAATCAACAACGACTTAAGATTAGACAAAGAAATCTTACGCGCCCAAATCATCTCTAAAAAGAAAATCAGCGCCGAAGAAATAGAGCGCAACAAAAAAATAGTAGCCGAAGAAGCACAAAACAAAGAACTTGAAGAAACTGAAACCGAAAAACCAAAACAAGCTCCGATTAAAGTTAATGAAGCTGACGAATCTGCCGAGAGCGCAGAAGAGCCAGAAACTAAAATCGAGAAACCAAAAAAAGAAATGAAAAACTTAGATGAAAAACTTGAGGAGATTTTAACCAGTGAGGATTTGATCTAAAAAAACACGCAACTTAAAAACTTAAAATCAATAATTAAGTTAAAAAAAAATAATAGCGCCATAAAATAAAAATACGCATATTAAATTAAAGCAATAAATAATCATATAAATTTATGAATCTCAACAAAGCTATCATCATCGGCAATCTGACCCAAAATCCGGAAGTCAGAAAAACTCCTAACGGCCAATCAGTCGCCAATTTTGGAGTCGCCACCAATCGTGTTTGGACCAATCAACAGGGCGTCAAACAAGAACAAGCTGAATTTCATAATATCGTTGCTTTCGGCAGATTAGCTGATATTGTCGGACAATACTTAGCCAAAGGACGACTCTGCATGGTTGAAGGCAGATTACAAACCAGAAGCTGGAGTGACCAAAACGGAACCAAGCACTGGAAAACCGAGATCATTGCCGAAAACATCCAATTAGGTCCCAAAACCGGCTCCGGTGGAAATTATACTCCAAATGGTTATGGTTCAAACGAACAGCCGGCCTATGAAGCTGAAGCAATCAGCTCCCCTTCAATCCCAACCGACAGCGAAGAAGAAATAAAAATTGAAGATATCCCATTTTAATCATAAAGAATTAAGCAAGCAATATGAACAACAAGAGAAATAATAGTCATCAAACAACTAAAAAGGAAAAGAAGTATTGTTATTTTTGCGTCAACAATATTCAAGAAATTGACTACAAAAACATCAATCTATTAAGAAAATTCATCTCTTCTTATTCCAAAATAGTTTCCCGCAAACGCAGTGGAGTTTGTTCGTTTCATCAACGCAAATTATCCAATGCCATCAAACGTGCCAGAATCATGGCGATGTTGCCTTTCATGACCAAATAAATAACAAATAATCAACCGGATTTATTATGGCTACCCTCTCAACTCTTAACGACATCAAAAAGGGTTTAAATGTCCTTTATGAAAATGAACCCTATGTTGTCATGGAAGCTAATTTTGTTCGCATGCAACAAAGAAAACCGGTCATGCAAACAAAATTAAAAAACCTGCTCAATGGCAAAGTCGCTCAAGTCAATTTTCATCCTGGCGACAAAGTAGAAGAAGCTGATTTAATGCGCAAAAAAGTTGATTATTTATACAACGACGGAGAAAGCTGGAATTTCATGTCAGGCGACGATTTTGAACAATTCACTTTACCTAAAGATTCTTTGGGCGACAAAATCGGTTTTATGAAAGATGGCGATAAAGTTGACGCCCTGTATTTTAATGGTAATCCTGTTTCTGTTTCTTTACAGCCAAAAGTTGATCTAAAAGTAATCTCCGCGCCCGAAGGTGACCGAGGCAATTCGGCTCAAGGCCGAGTTACTAAATCTGCCGAATTAGAAACCGGAGTCAGTATTCAAGTGCCCTTGTTTGTCAAAACCGGAGACACCATCAGAATCAATACCGAAACCGGAGAATACGTAGAAAGAGTAAGTTAATTAACAAATACAAAAAAACACCGACTTGATAAAAGTTGGTGTTTTTTTATTGTGATAATTTTTTAGTGTCTACTAATTTGATTCAGTTTATTTTCAGTAATAAAAATAAATTATCTAAATACTTCTACAAATCATAATTATTCTCTCACAATTACCCTGCCGGTTCAGTTTCATAACCCGAGGCATCGGGGGTATCATTAACCTCATGGCCAGACAATTCAGCTTCTCTGGCTTTTTTTACTTCTTCCATTATTTGTTTTCTAATAACAGCCATCAATTTAGGATTAGCACGCAAATATGATTTAGCGTTTTCTCTGCCAGTACCCAATTTTTCTTCACCATAAGAATAAGTATTACCGGATTTTTTAATAACCAGTTTCTCAATACCAACATCCAACAAATCGCCAGACAAAGAAATTCCCTCATTATACATAATATCAAATTCACAAGTTTGAAACGGAGCTGCCACCTTGTTTTTTACGACTTTAACCTTAACCCGATTACCGATATTTTTTTCACCCTGCTTAATTTGTGCCGCGCGTCTAACCTCAATTCTCAAAGAAGAATAAAACTTCAAAGCATTACCACCAGTAGTTGTTTCAGGATTGCCAAAAAATACTCCTATCTTTTGTCTGATTTGATTAATAAAAATCAAAACAGTATTGGATTTAGAAATTGCTCCAGTCAGCTTTCTTAGTGCCTGAGACATCAATCTGGCCTGTAAACCCATATGAGAATCGCCCATATCACCTTCAATTTCAGCTTTTGGCACCAAAGCAGCGACTGAGTCAACTACAATTACATCAACCGCATTAGAACGAACTAAGGTTTCAACTATTTCTAACGCCTGCTCTCCAGTATCTGGCTGAGAAATGAATAATTCATTAACCTTGACTCCAATTTTCTTCGCATAATCAGGATCTAAAGCGTGCTCGGCATCAACGAAAGCGGCAACGCCACCCATTTTTTGAACTTCAGCAACAATATGCTGGGCTAAAGTCGTTTTACCTGAGGCCTCAGGCCCAAAAATTTCAATAATTCTACCGCGTGGCACGCCACCAACGCCCAAAGCGATATCTAATGACAAGCAACCGGTTGGCACTGATGCGACTTCCATAGCGCGCGCCTCACCAAATTTCATAATTGAACCATCGCCAAAACGCTCTTTTATTTGGCTAATAGCCGACTCAACGGCCTTAAATTTGTCACTGTTTTCTTCACTGGCTTTTTTTGGCATAAATATTAATAATTAATTTATAAAAAATATCTAATTTTAGTTATTTTATGAATTAACTCTGACCCTTCAATTTTATCAAAAAAGCTCAAAAAAAACAAATGCTTCTATTTGAAGAATCATTTGTTCCAATCGAATCCAAAATCCCAAAAAATCAATCATTAAATAGCACTCGAAAATCCCTTGTTTGCGATCGGCTATACTTTTTTTTAGCTGAAATTTTAATAATATTAAGTCCACTAACCAAATCTATTTCGGTTCGAAAATTACCATCTGAATCTACAAAAACTAAATCATTATTAATATATACTTCCGCTTCACTATCAGTTGAACCGATAATTGGTAATTGGCGATTATAAGAAATCATACCATCACTTAAAGAAATCAATTCTAATTTCGGCGGAGTAAAAATAGCGTTGATACGATAAAACAAAAAAAATGCTAAAGCCGACAATACTACAAAAAAAACAAAATACTTGCGCCACTTAACGGCAAAAAAATTATTTTTTTGATGCGTCAAATAATGTTGACGCCGGCCATTTTCAGTAATTTTATATAATTGTTCTATCTCTTTGGGTGGCAAACCGAGATAATTGGAATAATTATAAAGCAATTGCTCAAATCTTTTGACACCACCCAAAAAATCAACCTCATAATTCTCTATCGCCTCAATATAACGCGAAGACATATCCAACTCTTTTCCCGCCTTTTTAAAACTAATGCCGGAGTTTAATCTGATATTTTTTAATTTTTCTCCCAAAGGATTAAATTTATGTTTCATTGATTTTTAACTCCACTCATCGTCAGAAAAAAAATTCTTCTTATTAGTTGATGCTTTTGATTTTTTATGAGAAATATTTTCTTCTATTTCTTCATTATTATTATCATCATCACTATCATCTTCATCTTCGGCTTCTATATCATTTTCAACATCTTGATCCTCATCTAAGTCATCTTCAATAGAATCATCAACTGATTCTAATACTTCAGCTTCTGTCTCATTATTATCTTCAACATCAACTTCGGACTCATTAATCAAAATAGAATCATCTTGATTATCTTTGTTTTCATCTTCAACATCCATCGCAACTTCGGTCTGTTCAAAAATAATATTTTCATTAACATCTTCAATTCCTGATGAATTATCTGTTTCATTAGTCGTCTCGCTATCAAGATCAGAAGCATCATCGCCTATTTCACTTTCTAAAAATGGATTAGTATCATCAAAATCTTCAGCATCTGACTGCTCAACTGAAATTGATGAATTATTATTAGAAAAAGCAGTAAAAGTCGGCTCTTCTTCTTGTTCAAGTGATCTTAATTCGCCACTAAGATTATGTTCTTTGGCTGAAAAAGAAACAGGGTCGGTACCGGGTAACTGATCCAAAAATACCTCTCTTGGTTTAGCCCCATCAGCCGGACCAATGATTCCTTTTTCTTCTAAAATATCCAAAATGCGAGCCGCTCGAGCATAACCCAGCTTCAATCTTCTTTGTAGCAATGAAGCAGAGGCCTTGCCCGATTCTTTTATGACTTCAATCGCCTCCATAATTAATGGTTCATCACCGCCATCACCAAATCCGCCACCAAAACTACTGCCAAAAGAAGATGAATTATTGGTATTTAAGGCCTCAACATAATCAACTTCGCCACAGGACTTGATGTATTTAATAACATCAGAAATTTCTTTGTCAGACAAAAATACGCCCTGTATTCTTTTTGGTTTAGAAAATTCCGGTCCAAGATAAAGCATATCACCTTTGCCAACCAACTTTTCTGCGCCAGAACCATCTAAAATGGTTCTGGAATCAATTGATGAGGCCACAGAAAAAGCGATACGAGCCGGTATATTCGCTTTGATTAAACCGGTAATAACTTCAGTTGATGGTCTTTGAGTGGCTAAAATCAAATGAATACCAACAGCTCTCGCCATCTGTGCCAAACGCACGATTCCCGCCTCCATATCCGAAGATGCTGAAGCCATCAAATCAGCTAATTCATCAATAATAATAACAATGTATGGTAATTTATCGGAATGAGTTTGATTATATGAAGCAATATTGCGATTACCGAATTTAGCTAATAACTCAAAACGTCTTTCCATCTCAGTAATTCCCCACTTTAGGGAGCTAATTGTTTTTTTAACATCAGTAATTACCGGTGTCAACAAATATGGCGTGTTGTTATATAAAGGCAACTCTACTCTTTTAGGATCAACTAAAATAAATTTCAAATCATCAGGAGAGTTTTGATACATTAAAGAAATAATGATTGAATTAATACACACTGATTTGCCTGAACCTGTAGCTCCAGCCACTAACAAGTGAGGCATTTTATCAAGTTGCGCAAAAATCGGTTTACCCGAAACATCTTTACCTAAAGCCACCGATAAATTACTGGAACGATTTTTAAATTCTTTGCCAGCAAGCATTTCGCCCATAGTAACTTTAGCGTTTTGAATATTGGGAATCTCTATACCTACTAATGATTTGCCGGGAATGGGTGCTTCAATACGAATTGGATGAGCGGCTAAAGCCAAAGCCAAATCAGCATTAAGAGTTACGATTTTAGACAATCTTACGCCATCAATTGGACGCATCGTATATTGAGTAACGGTCGGACCAACATTAACATCACCCATTTCTACCGGGATACCAAAATTATTAAGTGTCCTTCTGATAATTTCTTGATTGTTTTTTATATCCCCCGAAGTTGGTTTGCCGGACTTCATACTTAATAGCCCTATTGGTATTTCAATCGGTCCGAATTTTTTCTTTTTCACTGGCAAATCAGAATCATCTTTAAAAGACATTTTGATCTCTTTTTGAACAAAGGATGGTTCGTCTTCAACCTCTTCTTCGTCAACTATTTCTTCTCCCTCAGATTCTTCTAAAGAAGCATCATCAGCTGTTTCTTCTTCAAAATTATCATCCTGTTGTTGTAATGATTCTAACAATTGCTCTTGTTTTTTCATTTTTTGATAAGCACGCCACTCTTTAAACTTATTAAACAACCAACCAATTAATTTAATTGGCCACATAATTCCATAAATAGAAGTTTCTAAAGCCAACAAAATACCAACCAACAACATGGCAATCAAAATCACTAAAGCGCCCCAAAAACCCATAAAAGAAATTAGTGGCCAAGCAATTAGAGCACCAACATAACCGCCACCCTCACCGGCTTTAGCCATTTCAAAAGCCCCCCAAGAATCAAAGGGCAGGTGAAATAATCCAGCTAAACCGACAACAGTTAAAAAAACTCCCAAATAATTAATTAATCTAATCGGATATTTATGTTCATTAAGAGAACAAAAAATCCAGGCACCCAACAAAATTGGAAACAACCATTTAATATCACCCAAAAAAAGAGACAATAAATTATCCGTAAAATTGCCAAATCTACCAGACAGGTCCAATAAACCCAAAATACTTAAAGCACTTAAGACAAATAAAAAAATAATAAAAATACCCTTTTTAGTTTCAGCCGATAAACCATTTAAAGAATTACTCAGGGCTGAAAAAGAAAAATTGTCTGGTTCTTGATGTCGATGATACGGCCTTTTACGACGAGGCAAAAAAGAAAAAATATTTTTGCGATAGCGTGGCATTGTATTAAAAATTAAAAAATAAAAAATTACTCAACAGAAACGACGGCTTCAATAATCGGCGCAACCAAATCAGTGTTTGAATCTACAACTGATTCACTGTCCCCAAGATTCATAGAATTGGGCACAACTGATTCTGAAGCCGAATCCTCTACAACATTTATATTAACAGAATCATTATTAGAATCAAGTTCGCCGTCATTTTGAGTTATTCCATCATTGGTTTCAGCAGAATTACCATCATCAATAACTGTTTCATTATTTTCACCCCCAGATTCACTCTCAGATTCAGCTGAGTTATTATCTTCTAAAACTTCCGGATCACCAATATCTTCCGGCACTGAAATCAACACATCGTTACCATCAGAAGTTGAAGAAGAAGTGTCATCAATTACCAAAATTGACTCGGGAGAAGTCGTATTAGTATCATCATTTATTAAATTCCTAAATTGATCCTCTGATGCTCTTAGGCCAATCGCCAACCAATCAAAAGATAATTCTTCAGCCACCGGAGAGTCAATAATAATCATAAAACTACTAGAAGTTTTTTCAGCGATCGCATAACGCACAAACAAGGAGCTAGTAGAATAATTTAAATTTGCTACTACTTTTGGTATGACCTTAAACGGCTTGTCAAAAATAACAATGGTTGAAGTAGTGCCAATCGGCAATATGGTAGTACCAACCTGATCCTTATCTAAATATAACTTACCTTCAATTTCTACATCATCTTTAAAAGTAACTTTAGAGGTAAAGCCGGCTTCACCAACAACTGTAATCGTTCCATAAAAAGTAGCAGCCGAATTAACACTCAGATTTTCAAAATTATTAGAACCTGAAATTGGCGCATCAGAAACAACCAATTCTTCGGTGGAACTAGTGGTGGTAGTGCGATTATCATAATCACTTAATAATACTTTTAATTGAGTATCTTGCCTTTGAGCAATTTGTAACAAATAGAAAGGCAAGTGATCGGCGCGATAGCCCTTGGTAGTGCCATCATCCATATAAAGTTCGGGCAACACAGCACTAATTTCTTCGGCAATCAAACCGAAATCCGACTGACCATTACTATTCCAAACAAACGATTTCACTTGTAAGCCCAATAAAGCATCAATATCTAAAGTTGAAGAAGCGATTTCACTCTTATAAGACATTGAGGATGGATTAACATTGGTTAGAATTCCATTATTAGAATAGACAGCGCCATTAGAATTAAGAGCGGAAGAATAAATATTGCCGGTGTTGGTAATGCTTGCTACAACACTCTCATCATTACTGTCTAACCAAGCATAAGTAGCCGCGCCACCACTGAAAGCAAAATTCGTACCATCAAATCCCATATACATACTAGCATCCAAATTATTACCATCCATGGTAGCGAAATTAAGCATAGGAGAACTATCTACGCCCAACATATACATACTATTTTTTACAAAGATACCAGAAACATCAGCGCCCAAAACATCAGAAGTATCGCCTTGAGAGGAAAATAATGGAACATTTCCAATATTAGTTGATAAATTAGAAAATCTAGCATAAACATCGCCACCGTTGGTCATCTCTAACCAATTACTAGAACTAGCAATTCGTAAATTATAATCTCCGGCAGTAGTGGTGCCAATACTAACACTACCAGACGCATAACTGATATTACCGCCGGTTTCTCCAGCCCACTGACTGCCAGCATAACCCTTAAACTGAATGCTTAATTGACGCCAAGTCGGATCAGCCGTGGTGTTACCACCATAACCAACAATTCTAATTATAACATCAGATTTGGCTCCATTAGCAATATTCCCCCAAGCACCATAATGCAACCCGGTTGTGTCGGATAATAAATCAGCTCCGGTTATTGTATCTTCTAAATTACTCCAATTACTGCCACCGTCGGTAGAATACTCGGCTTGCAAATAGGCAGTAGTATGTCCCTGCACACTCTGATTAGAAACCAATCTAAATTG
Source organism: uncultured Gammaproteobacteria bacterium (assembly GCA_964650755.1). Taxonomy (GTDB): domain Bacteria; phylum Patescibacteriota; class Patescibacteriia; order 2-01-FULL-39-33; family 2-01-FULL-39-33; genus CAISTG01. Next base: position 2,896 of record CAZYUN010000016.1, on the reverse strand, counting down.
AGTATAATTAGTCATGTTGACCTGCTTACGCGTATAGACAGCACCATCAAACTCTGTTTCAGCTAATGGCATATTACCCCAGGACTGAGCGGTATCGGGAGTAGAAATAAAATTAACTTCTGACAAAAACGCTGTGGTTCCGGCTGAAACTTCGCCCCAAGACAAATTACCAACACCATCAGTGGTCAAAAATGAATTAATATTGCCATCAGAAACTGGTAGTGTCCAAACAGTACTAGTTGCCAATAAATCGGGCGCTTTAAAGCCGACATAGTTAGAACCATTGGCTGATAATTCATTAAAAGACAATACTCCAGTTGAGCCGGCGGTAGTGTTAAAGGGATTTAAGGCAACACGATTAGTATTAAAATTGACCACGCCCTCAGCCGAACGAATGTCGCTCATATAAACTGAATTCAAGAAATTGGAAACGCCCAAAGAACTAAAATCATCAACACTTAAAAATTGAGAATAAAGCGAGCCAATGTCAGCCGTTACTGACTTTATCCCACCAATATCATAAATATTTAAATATACACCTGGTTTCCCAACAACGTATAAATAACCATTAGAAACAGTCAAATCACTACGATATGCGCCAGCTTCAACACCATCTATTTTAATAATATTAGCTGGGTCAGAAACATCTAAAATTAACAGATCATCGTCCTGACTATTAGCAAAGGAAACAAAAGCATAGCCATTACTGACAAATATTGTTGAGGGTCCTGACGATAAAAAGTATATAGAGGTATTGATATCGTAAGAACCAAGATAAACTGGACTTAGAGGATTCTTTATATCTAAAATCTGAATCTCAGCGGTGGAGCTTGCCCGAGATAAAATATAAATTTTGTGCTTATAAATATAAAAATCCAAATCCTCCATATTGGACTCACCAGCGGAACTATAGCCAGAAACTGGAGTTGGGTTTATGGGGTCAGAAACATCAAAAATAATTAACGACTGATCAGCTCCGCCAACGCCATCACAACCAGTATAACCAGAAACAATCATGTATTTATCTCCATAGGCCGATACCTTAGTAAAGCCATTACACAATCCATCGCGTCCACCTAAATATCTAATATTTGTTGGATCGCTTATATCCAATATTTTGACGTCACTGCCACTAAAACCACTAGTTGTATAATCAGTCACATAAGCATAATTGCCAACCAGATCAATAGAATCAACGCCGGTCGCCAACTTAATTCCACCAACATAAATCGGATTGGTTGATGAAGAAATATCATAGACTACAAAATCAGAAGTTCCCAAAATACCATTACCACCTAAATAAGCATATTTTCCTCTAATATAAATTGATTCCACTGCGGCATCAAAATTAATTCCACCAACAGCAACTGGATTGGTACGATCAGAAATATCAAAAATAATAAATTCTTGGCCAGATGCAGTTCCTTCTAAATTAGTTCCCACCACATAAGCATAATTACCAACCACTTCAATACCATGAGCATGATAACCGCTACTTCCGCTGTGTATATCAATAGAGCTAAGTAAGGTATCAAAATTAGGAATAAAATCAGCGCCACCGTAAACAGTTAACGTACTGGTTGATGGCGTTGTTGTGCCAACAGTAATCTTGCCGGTAGCATAATAAATATCCGAGCCAACCGTGGTCCACTGCGAGGTTCCGGTTCCACCAGCTTCAATACAAACACCATTAATCGCAAAACAACCAGAAGTTATGTTAATGCCACCAGCAAAAGTAGAGGTAGCATTTCCAGAGACAGCAATTGTTCCGGCAAAAGTTGAGGTAGCCGTTCCTGTAATGGCCAAAGTTCCAGTCGCAGTCAAATTACCCCCGATATAGGCATTACCGCCAACAGATAATTTAGATGACGGGGAGCTACTGCCAATACCCACATTTCCAATATTATAATAAACATTTGAACCATTAGTGGTCCACTGAGAAATACCCAAAGATGAGGTGACAACAGAAGAAATGACACCATTAGTAGACCATAACAGACCACTGGCGATACTTGAGAAGTTTATGGTTCCAGTCGCCGTCAAATTATTATTAATCGTAGTAGCGCCACTAACCGTCAAGCCACCAGTCAGTCCAAGAGCGCCAGATAAAGTTAAGGCGGGAGCCGTCAAAGAAATGTCGGCGGTTGCATATAAATCAACGCTGGAATTAGTGCCGTTGGCGTTAATGCCAATATTACTGGCATTGCCATTAGTTTGTATGGTTAAACCATGGCTATTGCCGGTTGTCTGAACAATTAGGGAATTAGTACCAGTAATATCAACCGTTGAACCATGTACCGCCAAAGATGAACTACTATTAAGATTAATTCCACCCGATCCGGTACTAAGTAGTTGCATGGCGCCATTAACAGAATTTAATTTTAGATTTTGTCCAGAATCAGCATAAAAACTTAAATTAGTTTCGTCACTGGCAATAACCTTAGTGCCATTCATATAAAACGAATTGCCGCTGGTATAGATATGGTCAGCATACAATGAACCCGCAACAGTTAAGGATGTTGTAGCGGTGTAAGGAGTAGTGGTGCCAACCATAACTTGTAAATTTTCGGCATCAAATCTGACAAATTGAGATTCTCCGGTGTCATAATCAAGCCAATCATAATTTTTCGCACCGGTAAAATTAATAATTTCAGTGTCAGTATTAAAGGCAATGGTCGCTAAAGACGACAAGACACCAGTATAATTAGAAAATGAAAGATTTGGTTCACTATCACCCACGACAACTACCCTGTCTTTCAAACCAACGGCCGATAAATCACCACCCAAGATAGCCGTAGAAGAAGCTAACCCAGAGATGAGGGGGTAGTCAATTGTAGAAGTTTCCCAAGTAGTTTTTAAGTAGTAGCCATCAGAACGATTAAGTGATAACCAATTG
>CAZYUN010000015.1:0-12650 GCA_964650755.1 uncultured Gammaproteobacteria bacterium | reverse complement strand
TCTTCTTTAAGCCCGATGCTAAATTATTTTTTAGTTGTTTTCTTTTTGAAGCAAAACCCATTTTTGCCAACCGAAACATTTTTTTAATATCAACCTCCGGCAACTCTGTTTTTAGTTTTAATTTAATCACGGCCGATTCAACTTCGGGAGCCGGCCAAAAACTGCCACTACCAACCAAAAACAAAATCTCCGGCTCAGAAAAAAATTGTGACGACAAGGCCAACAGATTCATTTTACCAACTTTAGCAAGCATTCTTTCAGCCACTTCTTTTTGTATCATCACAATTATTTCTGAGGGTTTAGGACCAAATTCCAAAAATTGCCTAAAAAACAAAGAGGTTATGGAATAAGGCAGATTAGCCACTATTTTAAATTGAAAATCAGATAAGCCCTGTTTTCGCCAATCAACTTTTAAAGCGTCGGACTCTATTAATGTGAGCTTTTTATTTTTTAATTCTGATTGGAATTTCGTTTTTAAATACTGAACCGAATGTTTATCTACTTCTACTGCCACAACATTATCGCTTTTAGTTAATAATTTTTCTGTTAAAATACCCAAACCCGGGCCAACCTCTAAAACCACAGTTGATTTAGATAAACCGGCAGAATCAACTATTTTGTCGGCAATATTTTCATCAATTAAAAAATTCTGCCCCCGAGCTTTGCTGGGATAAATATTATATTGAGAACAAATATTTTTTATCAGTTCAACTTTCATAACAAATAAAAATTAATCAGTACGCTGTTTATTAAAAAATAAATAAAACCAAGTAACTAAACCGGAAAAAATAAACAAAACATTCCAACCGGGATCAAAAAAAGACAAAATCACCAAACAAAACACTAAAGCCAAAATCTTGCCAACCACCAGCGAGATTTCAAAAAACATTACTGTATCAACTGAAGAATAAATTTTAGCATCATGATAAAGCGAAGCGGTCACGGGAACTGAAATAAAATTTCTAGAGATTCTCCCATAAACATCAACCAAAACAATGCCCCAGGGAGTTCTGACTAAAATCTTAAATAGCCAACTAAAAAAATAAAAAATAGAACCATAATGCAACAATATTTTTTTGTTACCACGATCACTCCAACGACCGACAAACAACAAAGCAATCGTTGTTAAAAAAATTGAAGAAGCAGAAATGATACCCAAACTCAAATAATCATTAGCTACCAAAAACATAAAAACCGGCCAAAACACCAACAACACTAACTCCTCACCAAAAGCCAAATGAGGCAAACCGCGTCCGCGTCGAAAATCGCGCCACCAGGATTTAAAAAAACCAAAATAAGCAAACTTTTTGGGTTCAAAAGATTCGGGAGTAATCAGCATTGGCACATTAGAAGCTAAAATCAAAACCGAAACCGAAACAAATAAAACCTTAAAACTAAAAAAATTCAAAATCAAACCGCCAATCAATGGGCCGATAATATAAATAATTGACTGAATTACATATAAATTAGAAATCTGTCGACCCTGTTCTCCGTCAGTAGAAAACTTGGCAAAATTGGCATGATAAGCCGGCCAATAAAAAGTTTTCGCCAAAGCATAAAGAAAAACTACTAATAATAATGGCAAATAACCGCCATTTAAAGCCAACAAACCAAAATAAAAAGCAATTTGAAACAGTGACGAGAGAGCCATAGAGTTTTCATAACCATAACGCCGACAAAACTTCGCGCCCCAAGGCATAATAAAAAAATAAATCACATACACTCCCAAATAAAACCAAGCGATCGCCATTAAAGATCCTCTTAAATTCAAAGTTTGACTAAAAAAATTATACAAAAAAACCGGCTCAAAAATAGATATCATTGACAAGGCCAAATTCAAAATCAAAGAAGAGGCAAAAAGCTCCCTGACTTGCCTACTGATTTGTTTAGTAAAAAATTCTCCAACTACATCTATTTTTGGTATCATAAACTTAGATTATTTTTTTCAAAAAAGAATAAAAAGAATAAAAACGATTCAAAGGCAAATCCCAAGCACCAATATATTCGGTCAAAGGAGTTTGCGGAGCAAAACCAATCTTGAAACGGGTAACTCCCGGCCACTTATCAAAATCAGCTCCCCAAAAATCATAATAATGATAACCCGCTTTTATGGAGTATAAGATCATTTGCCATTGTAACAAATAAGGTGCCATTTTATCGCGATAAGCATAATCAGAAGCGCCGTGCAAATAAAAAGCAGTATCTCCAAAACCAGCCCAAATCGCTGTCGCTATTATTTTTTCATCAATTTTAGCCACAAATAATTTAAAATTAGGCAAGGTCAATTGTTGATGATAATATTTTTTCTGGTGCGGTTTGATTTTATCACGTTTAGAGGTGAGTAACATCAAACGCCAAAAATCCTCAAAAATTATTTCATTAACTTCATCAATCAACTCAATTTTAATTTGATGTTTTTCAGCTAAACGAATATTATATCTGGTTTTTGATTTCATTTGACTCAACAACTCAGCTTCACCGACACTCAAATCTAATCTTAGAGTTTTTTGTGGTTGCAGTTGTCCGCTATATTTAAAACCCAAATTACTATAAACAGTTGAATATTGTTCAGCTGGTTCTAAACGCAAAAAAATATTTTTCTGATCTGACAATTCCGGCTGACTTAAAATAAAACCAATAATTTCTTGTTGTGCTTGAGGCGTTAAGGAACGCAAAAAAATCGGACCGCGAGGCGCATAAAAATAATATCTTCCACCCCAAGTATTTTTTTTAATCAACAAAAAACCGGCAACCTGAATATTGTCAGCAAAAACCGCCCAACGCTTTGCTATTATATTGTTAGCTGATTGAAAAGATTCCCAAATTGAAGATTGTAACAATCCCCCATCATTAGCATTTTGTTTAATAAAATCATCCCAATCAACTGCCCCCAAAGAATTATTTAAAATAAATTTCATTTTTTTATTATAACAGAAAATCTTCAAAAACACAAAAAATATGGCCACAATTGCCAAAAAAGCTTTTTTATGATACTATATAATTCATAATCATATGACAGTACTAAAAAACAGCAAACTACCAAAAATCGCGATTATCGGACGAGCTAATGTCGGAAAATCAACTTTATTCAATAGAATTATTGAAAAACAAAAAGCGATCACCTCAAAAATATCCGGCACCACCCGAGATACCAATTCTGAAATCGGGGAATGGCGCGGGCAAGAATTTGAATTAATTGACACCGGTGGAATGGATATTGAAATTATTGAACACACCGATCAAAAAATCGCCAAAGAAATTGTCAAACAAGCCGAGCAATCAGCCCAAAAAGCTGATTTGGTTTTATTTGTCATTGACGCTTCTACTGGGGCTGTCGCCTCAGACCGCGAATTATTAAAAAAAATAAAAAAACAAATTCCCGCCGACAAAGTTATTTTTGTCGCCAACAAAGCTGAAACCGCCAGAAACAACAAATACGATAACAGTATTTTTAAACTGGGCTTAGGCGAACCGAATTATATTTCTGCGGCTTCCGGCTCGGGTGTCGGCGATTTGTTGGATTTAATTTTAGAAAAATTACCAAAGGAAAAAATCAACATTAAAGATACGGGAACCGATTTGCCCGAAATAAAAATCGCTTTCTTGGGTCGCCCCAATGTCGGCAAATCATCATTGCTTAATTCCATCTTAGGCGAAGAACGAGTGATAGTTTCTGATATTGCCCACACCACCAGAGAATCTCATGATATTAAATTTGATTATCAGGGACATCGTTTTACTATTATTGATACTGCCGGAATGCGCCGTCAAGCTAAAGTCAGTGGGCAATTAGAAAAAAAATCAGTCCAAAAATCATTAGAAGCGATTGAACAATGTGATATCGCGATTTTAATTACCGAGGTACAGAAAAAAATAGATACTCAAGACAAAAAAATTACTCAAGCGATTTTAGAATCGGGCAAATCAGTAATTATCGTCGCCAATAAATGGGATTTAATACCCGACAAAGAAACCAACACCATCAACGAATATGTTGATTATTATCGTTTATCATTTCCTTATTTGTGGTGGGCGCCAATCATGTTTTTATCCGCCAAAGAGCATTTGCGTACTAAAAAATTATTAGATTTAGCCATTGAAATCAAACACTCACGCGAAACGACTATCAGCGATTCAGCGTTAGATAAATTTCTCAAATCCAAAATCAAACAACATCGTCCATCTCGAGGTAAGGGTCTAAAAAATCCCTACATTTATGAAATCAAACAAATCAAAAACAATCCGCCAAAATTTTTGATTTATGTTAATGATCCAAAAATACTTCATTTTTCTTATATTCGCTTTTTACAAAACAATCTAAGAGAAAAATTCAATATTATCGGCACTCCCCTGCAAATAGAATTAAAAAAATGGAAAAGCGAAAAAAAATAAGTTTTAGTTAATTTTTATGAAATTAATTATCGGACTCGGCAATCCGGGCAAAAAATACGCAACAACTTGGCATAATTTGGGCTATATGGCTTTAGATTTATTGGCTCACGATTCATCAGCCAAAGAATTTAAAGCTAACAAAAAATTTGAGGCCGAAATTGCTCAAACCGAAATTGCCGGACAAAAAATAATTTTAGCCAAACCACTGACCTTCATGAACCTCTCCGGCCAAAGTGTCAAAAAAATCATGGCTTTTTATAAACTGAAAATTTCTGATTTGATAGTGGTTCATGATGATTTGGATTTGCCCATCGGCAAAATCCGCATTGCTCAAAACTCCTCATCGGGCGGACACAATGGCATCAAATCAATTATTGAAGAATTGAATGATCAAAATTTTATCCGCCTCAAACTTGGCATTGCCTCTGATTTGTTAAACCAAATCTCCGCCCCCGACTATGTTTTAATGAAAATTCCTAAAGAACAAAAAAAATCAATTGATATAGTACTGACAAACACCACTGAAGCGATTAAGGAGCTTATAACCGAAAAACCAGAAGTAGTGATGAACAAATATAACTAAAAATACCGACTTTACTGCCTGTATTTAGTGATAATCACCAGGAGGGGGGTAATTACCTCAAAATAACAGGCAGAAAAATCGGTACTTAATTTTTATTAACAACATTTTAGCAAATAAAATAAAAAACGTCAAGCTTAATAAAAAAACAAAATGGAGGGAAAAAAATATCTTTTGGGATTTACCAAAATCAACGGATTAGGCCCGATTAAATTAAAAAAAATTATTGAGGGTTTTGCTTCTTTAGAAGAAGCTTGGCAAGCCGGCCCACCAGAATTAATAGCACGCGGTTTCAGTGAATCAGAAGCTGACAAAATAATTACAGAAAAAAGTAGCATTAATCCTGACCAAGAATTAGAACAACTCACTAAAGAACAAATTGAAATTATTGACTATAAAGAATCCAATTATCCAAAATTATTGAAAGAAATTTATGATCCGCCACCACTATTGTTTTTTAGAGGCAAGATTGATGCTCTTAACAATAATTGTTTAGCAGTTATCGGGGCACGCAAACATTCTGATTATGGGCGTCGAGCAATTGAAAAAATCATCCCGACACTGGCGCAAAACAAAATCACTATCATTTCCGGTTTGGCGCTCGGTATTGATGCTTTGGCCCACCAAACAGCTATTGATGCCGGTGGCCTGACTGTTGGGGTATTGGGTTCAGATTTATTATGGAACAACATCGGACCAAAAAATAATTTTCATTTGGCAAAAAACATTATTGCTACCGGCGGTTGTTTAATTTCTGAATACCCTCCCGGAACTCAAACCAACAAATCAAACTTTCCTAGACGTAATCGATTAGTTTCGGGATTAAGTAAAGGAATATTAGTAATTGAGGCCGGAGAAAATTCGGGTACACTAATAACTGCCAATTATGCTTTAGAACAAAATCGAGAGGTCTTTGCTATTCCTGGTAACATCTTTGCCGAATCCTGTCAGGGCACCAATAATTTAATCAAAAGGGGCGCCAAATTAACTGCTTCGGCCAAGGATATTATTGATGAGTTTTTTTGGGAAATAAAGCTTCCTGAAAACGCTCTGGCTGATTCTGAGAGCATTTCAGAAATAGATAAAATTATTTTGGAAAATCTTTCGGAAGAAGCGACGACTCTTGACAAATTATCAGAAATATGTAATCTTGAGGTTAACAAATTAAATTCGCGACTAATGTTGTTAGAATTATCTAAGCGAGTGAGAAATTTGGGTAATGGGCGTTTTATTAAACTAAAATAAACAAAATTTATGGCTAAACTCTTAATTGTTGAGTCACCCTCCAAAGCCAAAACAATTAAAAAATACCTTAATAATAAATACGAAGTAAAGGCATCTGTCGGGCACATCAGGGATCTACCCAAATCAAACAAGGGTGCGATTGATATTGAAAATGATTTTAAACCCCACTATGAAATATCACCGGATAAAATCAAAATAGTGGCGGAACTAAAAAAATTAGCTAAAGAAGCTGACGAAGTATTGCTGGCAACCGACCCTGATAGAGAAGGAGAAGCTATTGCTTGGCACATCAAAGAGGCCTTGAATCTAAAAAATCCCAAACGCGTCGCTTTTCATGAAATTACCGAGGAGGCAGTTAAAGAAGCTATTAATAATCCCAGACAAATTGACGAGGATCTTAAAGAAGCACAAGAAGCCAGACGAGTTTTAGATCGTTTGTTTGGTTATGATTTAAGTGGTTTGTTATGGAAAAAATTGCGTTATGGCTTATCGGCCGGACGCGTACAATCTCCGGCACTAAGAATTTTAGTTGAACGCGAAAAAGAAATTAAAGCTTTCATACCAGAAAAATATTATGTCATTGAAGCTGATTTCTCAACTGACAATAAAAATCAAATAAGGTTTAAGTGCCAAGAAGAAATCAAAGACAAAGACCGCGCCGAATATATTACCCAAACAGCCAAAAAACATAATTGGCAAATTAAAGAGATAGAAAAGACAGAAGCTTTTAAAAGAGCTAAAGCGCCTTTTATTACCTCTACCCTACAACAATCCGCCTCATCACGACTTGGTTATTCCCCTTCTATCACTATGCGTTTGGCACAAAAACTTTATGAAGCCGGACACATTACCTATATGAGAACCGACTCCACTAATTTGTCGGCTCAAGCCATGAAAGATATCAATAATTATATTATTGAGTCATTCGGCAAGACCTACGCCAAACCACAAAAATTTTTAACCAAATCAAAAAACGCGCAAGAAGCGCATGAAGCAATACGCCCCACCAGAATACAAATTGATAATGCCGGCACTTCGCCTCAAGAAAAAAAACTCTATACCTTAATACGCCAAAGAACTTTGGCCTCACAAATGGCTGACGCCAAATTAGATAAAACAAAAATAATAGCGATTAGTGACGAAAAAAAATTGCCATTGTTTACGGTTAACGGCTCAGTGATTATCTTTGATGGTTGGTATAAAATAGATCCTAAAGCGCGAGGTGAAGAATTAGAATTACCAATAGTTAAGGTTGATGAAAAATTAACTTTATTAAAAATTGATAACGAAGAAAAAGAAACTGAACCACCACATCGCTACAGTGAAGCGGGATTGGTTAAGGAATTAGAAAAAAGAGGTATCGGACGACCCTCAACTTATGCCTCAATCATCAGCACAATTATCAAACGCGGTTATGTTGAAAAAGAAAACAAATCACTCAAACCAACCGACACCGGCGAAGTTGTTGACGATTTTTTAGAAAAGAATTTCGGCGATTATATTTCTGACACCTATACAGCTCAATTAGAAGATGAATTAGATGAAGTTGCTAAAGGCAAATTGACTTATGTCAAACTTCTGACTGACTTCTATAAGCCATTTGAAAAAGACATCAAGAGTAAAAAGGATATAGAAAAAATTTCTAATTTGGGCGACGCTCCTGATAATATCAAGTGCCCCGACTGTGGCGGACCGATGATTATTAAATTGGGTCGTGGGGGTAAATTCTATTCTTGCGCCAAATACCCGGATTGTAATGGTGCCCTGACTTTAGAGGGAGTTGAATTAGTCGGACCAAAAGAAACTGGAGAAATTTGCCCTAAATGTAACAATGGAAAATTAATTGAAAGAGAGGGTAGATATGGCAAGTTTATTGCCTGTTCTAACTACCCAAAATGCAAATTCATCAAAAAAGATGAGGAGGCAGAGGCCGAAAGAGCTAAAGCATCCGATACTGGAGTTCAATGTCCAGAATGCAAAAAAGGAACAATGACTGAAAAGCGTGGACGTTATGGAGTTTTTTATGGTTGTAGTAATTATCCTAATTGCAAAAACATTATCAAAACAAAACCGACCGGACGATTATGTGAATTATGTGGAAAATTAATGATGGAGGGAACTAAAACCATACCCGAAAGATGCTCTGACAAAAATTGTCCCAATCACAATCCTCACAAATTAAAATAATTTAAAAACGCGCCGAATTCGGTGCGTTTTTTATTCAATTTGAAAAACCCCCGCTCAATTGAGTGGGGGTTTTATAATTAATAAGATTACGCTAATATTACTGTCTATAACTATAGATTATAACCTCACCCGTTGATGTACTTTTAACAGAGGCCAACACAAATTTACCATCTCCGGAAATACTAATATCATTAATTATGCCGGACTGTTTGAAAGATGGAAAATTCAACCAATTTTTTCCAAAATCATCAGATGAATATACATACTGCCAATCAGCAAATAATATTTTTTGACCATTCTTAGACATGTCAATATCCCTTATGCCTTGATTACTCTTAATTGTATTGAAGCCACCACGTGCTCCAGTAGTCGAAAGCAACAATGAAAAACTGTTAGGTTTCGAAGAATCAGCATAAGCTCTTCCGACTGCTAAATGATATTTACTATCACTGGAAACTTTAAGAGCATCAACTCTGATTGAGCCAAAAGAACGAGTGAAAGTCCAATTACTAAAGTCGTTGGACTTATAATAACTAGTCACATAAGGGACTGCCGTTGCTGGTTTATCATTCTCTATAATATAAGCTTCTGAACAATCAGGTAATACATGAACTGATTCCATGACTACACCCTTAAAAGTTGTTGAAGCATATTTAAAGCTATTACCATAATCCAAAGAATACATAACCTGTTTCTTGTCGGTCTGATTCGTAGAAATTATACATCTACCATCTTGAGACATTGATAAACCATAAGCACCGACTATGTCTTTAATTTTATAATTCCAAGTTTTACCATAATCAATAGATACCATCAAATTATCTTTAGAAGAGGCACTTTCTCTTACTAAAGCGACTAAATTTTTTCCATCATCAGACATGGCAATATTTAACCATTGATAAACCCCCTTAACCATTATTGGATTCCATGTTTTAGCATAATCATTGGATATATATAATTTATCCATACTATAAATAATGGAATATTTACCATCTAAGGATGTTTTAGTTTCAACGTTCTCCTTTTGATCTTTAAGTAATAAAGAAAAATTCCACACTTTAGTTGACTGAATACAGGCGCCATCAATACAGCCATTATCGCAAGTAATTCCAGTATTTGTAACTTGTCCATTACTACAATAATATTCAATTAACTGATTTAACTCACTGGGACCATAGCAAACATCATAAGTAGTAGTTGAAAATCCACCCATTAAACCAGTAGTAACACCCTTAATATAAGGGCTGCTATTTTTAGAAATATATGGAAAAGTAGTTGAACTCAAATCAGAATCAGTACAAATTGGTGCGGGGTCTTTAACGCATGCTCCTGACACGCAACCGTTTTTACATAAATAACCCCAACCACCAACAGCATACTGAATATCACTACTTGAGGTAGTTTTTATGGGGTAAGCAAAACGTTCCATTACACGACAACGTTTGTCAGTTGGCGCACAAGAAGAAACCGCAGAAGAGTAAAGATAACCCACTGGACCATAAACATCAATGTAACATTGATCCTTCAGAGCGACATACTTAGTTGTATCTTGGCAACGAGCGGTACCGGCTGTGAAAGGATCAAAATTCTTTAGTTGAGAAGTTGATGATCCAAAAGACGCAAGATATTTATCTAATGGATAAATACTAGCAATATCAACAACAACATCAGCCGAATCCGTATCTTTACACTGACTGTCCGCAAAAAGAATTGGCGGATTATTCTTACTGGACATGTTAATAATGCCAGCAGCTATCTGAGCACCAAAAGCACCAAGTAGGGCTAAACAACAAACAACTAAGGTGGCCATGATAATCTTATTTTCGGTACCAACAGTAGTTGGTGTCATTACCTGAAGTGGTTGAGATGATAAATTAGCGAAAATTGGGCTTTTTGCAGAGCGAGACACTCTGGGTGTTGTTCCATTATCTCTCATTGAGGTTTGACGAGACATAAGTTTTTTTTATTTTTTATTTTATATAATTAATTATACCATAAATTATACCTTAATAAAAAGTAGACATGTCTGTGGATATCTTTTATAATACATATAATGTATTATGGGTCTATTAAATCTCGAATGATAGTTCGAAAAACCCCCAAAAATGCTTTAATACATATAAGAGTAAATCATCACTAATCAATTACAATGTTTAAAAAACCGAACGAAGAGTTTGAAAAAATTATCAACATTATCAAACAAAACCAAATTGAGGGTGATTTGGAAATGTTAAGATTGGCTTATGATTTTGCTTTAGACGCTCACCAAGACCAAAAACGAGCTTCGGGCGAACCCTATATCATTCACCCTTTAGCTACCGCTCGAAAATTAGCTGAAATGAATCTTGATTTACCAACTATTATTGCCGGAATACTTCATGATATTCCCGAAGACACCGACATAACCCTAGAAGAAGTGAAAAAGAATTTTGGTCCGGAAGTTGCCAAATTAGTTGAGGGTATTACCAAATTAGGAAAACTTAAATATCGTGGCATGGAAAGATACGCAGAAAATCTGAGAAAAATGTTTATTGCCATGTCTGATGATATCAGAGTCATTTTAATAAAATTTGCCGACCGTTTACATAATCTAAAAACCTTAGAATTTTTACCGGCCGACAAACAATTTCGCATCGCTCAAGAAACTTTAGAAATCTATGCTCCGATTGCTGATCGCTTATCAATCGGACAAATCAAAGGCGAACTGGAGGATTTAGCTTTTAAATATGTTTATCCTGAAGATTACCAATGGATCAACAAAACCATACCTCGCGAATACCGAGCTAAAGAAAAATATCTTGAAAAAATAAAAAAACAAGTAGAAAAAAAATTAGCTCAAGACAAAATTTCTTTATCAGAAATCTCGCTTCAAGGCAGAACTAAACATCTTTATAGTTTATACAAAAAATTATTGCGTCCTCAAATTAATCGCGATTTATCAAAAATCTACGACTTAATCGCCTTAAGATTGATTGTACCTGATATTAGTGATTGTTATAAAGTTTTGGGGATTCTTCATAGTATGTACCGACCGATGCCAGGACGCATTAAGGACTATATTGCCAACCCCAAACCTAACGGCTATCAATCACTTCATACTACTGTTTTTACGGATGATGGAGAAATAGTGGAGTTTCAAATCCGCACCAAAACCATGCATGAGCAAGCCGAATTCGGAATTGCCGCTCACTGGAATTACAAAGAAACTGGTGGCCAAATGACTGCCCGCAATTTGCGTTGGCTCAAAGAATTGGTAGAATGGCAAAAACAAATCAAAGATGATGAGCAATTTTTACAAACCATTAAATTAGATATTTTTCAAAATAGGATTTTTGTTTTTACGCCACAAGGCGACGTTATTGATCTGCCTGACGGCGCCACTCCAATAGATTTTGCTTATCATGTTCACTCATCATTGGGCGACAAATGCGTTGGTGCCAGAGTTAACGATCAATTAGTTAATTTGGGTTATCAGCTTAAAAGTGGCGACATTGTAGAAATCATCAGCGACAAAAACCGAAAAATACCAAACCCTGATTGGATAGATATTGTGAAAACTTCAATGGCGCGCAGTAAAATCAGAACGGCTATTAATAAAGGCAGAAAATAAAAAAAAATCGCACTCAAAACTGAGTGCGATTTTTTTAATATTAAAAAGTAACAAAAAAATTAGCGAATAGAGTTGATAATTTGTCTTAACTCTTCATTACTAAAAAATTTTATCGTAATCTGCCCTACCCCTCCATGACGTTTAATTTCTACTTTGGTTCCCAAAACTCCAGCCAACTCATCTTCTAAAGCTTTTGCTTCAGGATCAAAACGAGAACTGCGAATTTTTTTCTTGGCCACAATTTCACGAGTTGATTTTTCGGCCTCACGAACATTTAATTTATTTTCTAAAATATTTTGTAAAGCGCTTAATTGATCCTCTAAAGGCAAACCAGCCAAAGTCCTACCGTGCCCTTCGCTAATTTGACCAGACATAATTGCCTCTTTGACTTCATCACGTAAATTCAATAAACGCAAAGTATTGATAATTGCCGATTCACTCTTGCCAACTCTTTGTGCTAATTCTTTGTGGCTCAAATTAAATTCATCTTCTAATTTTTGATAAGCCCAAGCGGTTTCTAAAGCATTCAAATCCTCTCGTTGCAAATTTTCTATCAGCGACATTTCCATTTTTTTCTGTTTGTCAAAGTCCCTGATAATTGCCGAGATTAAATCAAGTCCCGCCAATTGAGTTGCG
>CAZYUN010000014.1:0-12926 GCA_964650755.1 uncultured Gammaproteobacteria bacterium | reverse complement strand
GCTAGGCCGGCAAGTAGGTCGTTGCCAACTGCCTAAATACTAACATAAAACCCACAAAAAAGCAAGTTCTAATAATTAGAGCATTTGACCAGACAAAACAAAAGATTCAATCTTGGTGATTTTAACGGCCACAAAATGACTAATTAAATCTTTATCTCCCACAAAAGACACAATCTTAAAAGTATCTGTTTTGCCATAACAAAGACCATTTTTGTGGCCATCTACCAAAACCTTAAAAGTTTTATTCAGATAATATTTATTATTTTTTTTCAATCCGCTAATTAAAATATCATTAATCTTTTTTTCTCTTGATTTTTTTTCCATTTTAGAGACATCATCTTTCATTTTCTGTGCCATTGTTTGAGGGCGCGGACTATAACAAGAAATATACGCCATATCAAAATTAATTAATCGTATTAGTTTGGCGGTATTTTCAAATTGTTTTTTTGTCTCCGAGGGAAAGCCGACAATCACATCCGTAGAAACCGCCAAATTGGAGATTTTTTTTCTAGCCAAAGCCACCAACTCAGAAAAATGTTTGGCGGTATAATGACGATTCATTTTTTTGAGAATCTCATCATCTCCGGACTGCAGGGCAAAATGAAGATAAGGAGTAATGTGTTTGCCTTTAGACATCGTCTCAATTAAAGATCGCGACAAATCCTTCGGATGAGAAGAGAGAAATCTAATCCAAAAATCACCCTCCAATTCATCAATTTTTTTTAATAATTTAGAAAAATCATAATCTCCACTATGATAAGAATTAACATTTTGCCCTAATAATACTATTTCTTTATAGCCCCGCTTAATCAATTCCTCACACTCTTTAATAATACTCTTAGCATCACGAGATTTTTCTCGACCACGAGTATAAGGCACAGCACAATAAGCGCAAAAATTATTACAGCCATTGCTAATAGGCACTAAAGCCGAAAAATTAGAATCTCTAAAAGCCGGCAAACACAAATAATCATCAAGTTTCTTTTGTTCTTTAGCTAATCCCAAAATTTTTGGCAATTCATTTATTTCAGTAATACTAATAATGCCATCAAAATACTTATTTAATTTTTTCTTATCAGAATCCAAAACGCAACCGGTTAATATGGTTTTTAATCCCCTCTTTCTCCTTTGTTTATTCCATTCTCTAGCCCGCCCATCGATTCTATCAACCGCTTTTTGACGTACCGAACACCCAACCACAATTATAAAATCGGCCAATTGGCTTTCATTGGTTTGATGACAATTATAATGGTGCAACAAGCCAGAAATTCTTTCGGCATCAGCTCGATTCATCTGACAACCCAACACCCATAAATAAAATTTTTTATCCTTTTTCATATACTTTTAACGACTTTTAATTATACAATAAAAAATAAAAATTTTCAATTAAAAAAGCCGGCGCTTGCCGGCCTAAAAAAATCAACCCTAAAACATCAAAATCAAAGAAAGCAGAGTTGCCACTAACCCGCAACCCAAAATCATTAAGCCGGTCAAACGCAAAGATTTATTGAAAGAAAAATTATTGTGATTGCTATCCATATTATTTGATAATTATTTTGATTCTTTTTTCATTCTGCGGAGTCACACTGCGCCAATAAGGAGAAATAAAAACTTCTATATTTTTAATGGCTCCGGTTTGTGATGCCCACTTTCTGATTTCTTCTGGTTCTTTGTTAATAAAATTACCCTTAGCTAAGATTTCATTATCTTCGGTTAGATAGGCCTTCATTGAATAACCAACTTTAATTACTAAAGCGTCTTGATTACGACCATCTATAATCTGAAACTTGATTTGCGACATATCAATATTACCCAAAGATAAACCATTTAAATTCATTGAACTTCCTTTCTCTTGAATTAATTCGGTTAATTGCGATTCTTTAAGAATAAGTTTTTTAATACGAACCTTGCCAGAGAGAGTAAACGACTTGGCCTCATCGCCTAATTTTTTATCAATTGAGTAATCAATCAGTTCGCCACCAAAAAAAGTTTCGTTAGGTGTGCTACTGGCAGAGATCTCTTGCAGAGCCATTTCTATCAATTGCTGTTTGGCGCGGTTAATATCGCTTTCTGAAATATAATTGACTTCACCGCCTTCAGCATAAGCTAATTTTTCTTTGGCTTCCCCATAAATTTTTTCTTGCAGTGGGGTCGGTAGCTTAATAATTGTTAACTTCCCCGGATTTAAGCCACTAAAAGTTTGCGGTTCTTTTGGAAAAACTGCAACCTCAACATTACCGCCAGCCGGTATATTAACTTCGCTATCAGTTCGAACAATCACACCATCTTCACCTTGAAGTTGAGTCGTTCTAACTAATCTTTGGGAGGTATTATTAGTATTATACAAAACAACCTTGCCAACCAAATTATTACCCGCCTGAACTTGCCGAGTACTGGAAGTATAAAAAACCGCATTTTTGTCAAACTCCAAAGTAGCAATCTCACCGTCTAAAACATCATATTTATTAGAAGCGATTTTGGTGGTAGTGGCATTAACTTCAGCTACAAAATTAACATTAACATTTTGTGCCTCAGATGTAACAATAATAGTGGCCTTAGAATAAAAAATTAAAAATATAGCTGTTAAAATCATAGCTGTTAAAACTATGAAAAAAATAGATATATTGCGATAAAGGTTTATTCTTCCCATATATATTGGATCTACTAATTATTTATAGCTCATTTATTATACCACAAAACAACTAGTGATTACAACACCAAACTCCCCTCACCCAACAAAGCAACCACCGCTTGCCTAAACTCATCACTATCATTAATTCTCAATCCGGTAGATAATTTATCAACCCCCTGACTGCGTGAAATCTCTAATTCCAAAAGATAATTACCAGCTGATTCACTAATAATCTTTTTAATTTTTTTTGATAACTCATAATCAAGGGGTTCCTGCAATTTAAGAGTAATTTTTTTCTCTTGAATAGCTTTTTTTTCAACTCTAACACCACCACCCTTAGTTGCATCAAAAAATCTTCGCCTACCGGGTTTTTGCCGTGAGGCCTCTAAAAATTCATCTAGTGTTTGTTTTAAATTATTGCGATTAAGAATTGAAGCATAATCACACAAAATTTTTCTTTCGCCGTCTTTGATTGAAACAGTTCCGGAACAAGCAATAATATTATCAACCTGCCACATATTAGGATTACGTTCTAAAAGTTTTGGAAAAACCAACAACTCAATATCTCCAGTCGTATCTTCAACTTTAACAAACAACATTGCATCACCCTTTTTGGTATAAATCTTTTTTATTCCCGAAACCACCCCACTCACCCGAACAGTGGCATTATCGGCGCAAGTTTTTAATCCCGAACAGGGAGCCGCATAATTCCTAACTACCGATTCGTATTCTGACATCGGATGCTCTGAAATATAAAGCCCCAAAGATTCTTTTTCCCAAATTAATTTTTGTTTTTTATTAAGCTCTTCCGCTGGCTCCAATTTAAGGCGAATTAAATTAATTTTAGCAGTTAAACTGAACAAACTATCTTGACCAATTCCAGCTGTTTTATTCAACTCAGATAAAAAATTAAGAATTCTCTCTATATTAGATAGCAACTGATTTCTTTCAATTAAGGAATCCAAAACTCCAGCTTTAGCCATTGCATCTAAAGAGCGTTTGTTTAAATCTTTGCTTTTTACTCGTGACAAAAAATCTTCAAAATCCAAAAACTTGCCATTAGCCTTGCGTTCGGCAATAATTTCTTCAACAATATTTTCACCCAAACCCTTAACCGCCAACAAGCCAAAACGAATACGCGGTTTGCCTGAATTGATGCTTTCTGTCACTACGCCAAAATCACGAAATGATTCATTCACATCAGGTGGCAACACCTCAATCCCCAACTGACGACATTCATCAACATCAATCGCCACCCGATCCAAATCCTGTTGATCAGCAGTTAGCAAAGCAGCCATAAACTCGGCCGGAAAATTCGCTTTCAAATAAGCGGTTTGATAAGCAATCAAAGCATAGCAAGCGGCATGCGAACGATTAAAACCATAAGAAGCAAAGGGTAAAATAAATTCCCAGATTTTTTTAGCTACCGCCTTTTCAATACCATTAGCCACCATTCCCTCAATTAATTTCACTTCTTGCTCATCAAGCAATTCTTTGATTTTTTTACCAACAGCTTTACGCAAAACATCGGCTTGACCATAAGTAAAACCGGCTAATTGCCGAGCAATTTGCATCAACTGTTCTTGATAAACAGCCACGCCATAAGTTTTTTCTAAAATCGGTTTTAATTTAGGATGCAGATAGGCCGGTTTTTTTCTTCCGTGTTTACCGGCGATATAGTCGGGAATATACTCCAATGGTCCAGGACGATACAAAGCCACCATCGCAATCAAATCTTCTAAATCAGTAGGCATCAATTGTTTCAAGTATCTTTTCATTCCGCTACTTTCAAATTGGAACACGCCGGTAGTTTTTCCATCTTGAAAAATCTTATAAGTTTTTTGATCGTTTAAAGTAATGGTATTAATATCAATATCCAGTTGTCTGGTCTTTCTAATAATTTTTAATGCTTGTTCAATAGTAGAAAGATTAGATAATCCCAAAAAATCCATTTTTAATAAACCCAAAGTTTCTACCATTGAGCCCTCGTATTGAACTACTACAGTTTCATTAGAACCATGCTGACGGGGAGCGTAATTATCAATCGCCTCTGGTGTAATCACTACGCCACAGGCGTGAGTTCCGGCATGACGACAAACGCCTTCTAAACGCTTAGCCACTTCAATCAATTTTAAACCATCACCATCACTTAAGATATCTTTCATTTCAGGTACAGCTTCGCATGCTTCATTTAAATTCATGCCCGCTGGAATCAATTTAGCTACCCGATCACAATAGTTGTACGGCAAACCCATCACCCGACCAACATCGCGAATAGCATTTCTGGCGGCCATCGTTCCAAAAGTAATAATTTGCGCGACATGATCACGGCCATATTTTTCTGCCACATAATTTAAAACATCGTCTCTGCGCGAGTCAGCAAAGTCAGTATCAATATCAGGCATTGAAATACGCTCGGGATTTAAAAATCTTTCAAAATATAATTCATATTTAATCGGATCGATGTTAGTTATTTTAGTTAAATAAGCAACCAAAGAACCGGCCGCCGAACCGCGTCCCGGACCCACGACTACGCCATTTGCTTTTGCCCAATTAATAAAATCAGAAACAATCAAAAAGTATCCGGCATAACCGGTTTTTTCAATAATAGAAAGTTCATAATCTAAACGTTGTTTTAATTCTTCATTGTTGATGCCCTCATCACCGAATCTCTCGCGCAATCCCTCTTCACATAATTGACGCAAAAAACCATCAGCCGTAAACCCCTCTGGTAAAGGAAAATTTGGTAAAATATTTTTATCCAACTCCAATTCTAAATCGCACTGTTCGGCCACCTTTAAGGTATTAGATAAAACCTCGGGATGATTAGGAAAGGCCTGGGCCATGTCTTCAGCACTACGAAAAGACAAATCAAAGCCAATATAACTCATTCTTTCAGTATCAGACAAAACCTTTTTAGTTTGAATACACAACAAAGCGTCTTGAGCATAGTCATCATCACGATTCGGATAATGAATGTCATTAGTTGCAACTACCGGCACTCCGGTTTCTTGAGATAATAAAAAAATCTTTTCATTAACTAAATTTTGCTGTTCGTTATGTGGATGTGATTGTACCTCCAAATAAAAACTTCCCTCGCCAAAAAGCTTGCGATATTTTTCAATCATTTCACGCGCCCCATCTAAATCATCATTTAAAATATGCCTTGGCAACTCACCCGCCAAACAAGCGGTACAACAAATTAATCCTTCATGATATTTTTCTAACAATTCAAAATCAATTCTTGGTTTATAATAAAAACCCTCCAAATGGGCAATGGTAGTCAATTTAACCAAATTGCGATAACCAGTAATATTTTTTGCCAATAAAATCAAGTGATAGGGTCTTTCATCTATTTTTGGTCTTTTATTTAAATGACCATTTTTTGCTACATAGGCCTCAACCCCGACAATCGGCTTAATCCCCGCCTTTTTTGCTTTTTTATAAAATTCAATCGCTCCATACATTACTCCATGATCAGTCAAAGCTAAAGCTGGCATCTCATACTTTTTTGCCAACTTTACTAATTCGTCAATTTTGCCCAAACCATCAAGGAGGGAGTAATGAGAGTGAGTATGCAAGTGAACAAAATTAGCCATCGTAAAATATAAAATTAACTTTAATCCCCCTATTAAAGATAAAAACCCCTTTAAAAAGAGGTTTTATTAAATTTGAAAATACTTGAAAAAAATCAAGCCAAAAAACTGTTAACAAACTAATTATAACAAAAAAACTGATTTAAGAAAAGCCCAAAATTATTTTAGAATAACTTGAATAGCAATATCTTGCCCCCCTCGAGATACTAACAAATCAATCCTGTCGCCAACCTTAAATTGACTAATTGCTTCTGATAAACTCACAAAAGAATTAAGCTCTCGATCATTGACTTTTTTAATCACGTCTGATTTCTTAATCAAGCCATAACCAGCAGTTCCTTTAATTGGCTCATAAACAACATAAGCTCCTTTATCACCCCATTTCACCACGCCATCAACTTGAGACAAATCAATATAATCAATATCAAGTGACGGTCTAACAATTTTTTTATTACCCAAAAGTTGATTAATAACCGGCTCAAAACTATCAACCGGAACAATACCATCGCCCACCACAATACCAATCACCTCACCTTTTAGATTAACTAAAATAGAGCCATCATCACTGTCTGCTCCGATAGAGGTCAAATAAATCCTTTTATTTAAAATATCAGAATTAAAGATTAAATTTTTGTTAGTTGATAAAGAGTAACCAATTTTAGCAATGTTAGATAAAGACAAGCTATGGCGTGAGCTGACCAAACCAATGGTTTGTCCAACGTGTAGATTATTGGAAAAACCAATTTTAGCAACCGGCTGATTAGAGGCATCGATTTTAATAAAAGTCAAACCGGTAGCACCATCTAAAACAATTTCTTTAGTTTCATATGCTTTGTTTTGATAACCAACCACTAAATATTTCAACTTATTGTTATTGATCACATTAGCGGAAGTTATCAACCAACCATCACTGGTTAGAGCAAAAGCACGCCCTAACAAATCTTGTTCAGAATAAGCTGAACTTAAGGGATCGTTAGATTGTTTTTTTTGAACATAAACATTGAGCATGGTCGGCAAAAGCGTGGTTTCTAATTTTTGTATTTGAAGATCTTGTTCTAAAATTACCGAGCGAGGTTGTTGAATTACCACATTTTGATTGAGATTGGGATCAGCATAATTAATGGTACCCAAAAAAGGTATCTTAAAATTATTAAGACCAAAAATAACTAAGCCCAAAAAACCGGCAATCAAACCGAAGCTGATTGATAAAATAATAACTCTGAAGGTCTGACTCAAATGGAAATTTATTTTCATATTTTATATTATAATTTTAAAACCAATTAGCGGTTACAAAAATAAGCAACAAAACGATTAAAACATAAATTAATCTGCGCCACTTGGTTTTGTTATCAGTAGCCAAAACCAAAGCAAAAAGCAAATAATAAACTGAAGCAACAACAAACGCAATGACATAAAAAGAAAAGGGCAGAAATAACAAAGCGACCAAAATCTCAAACAAAATCAGCCAAAAAACAGTTCCCCAAATAAGCAAATCTGAATCATCCGGCTTGATTCTTTTTAGTGGTTTAAAAATACAAGCCCCATAAACAACAGTTAAAATCAATAAAATCAACCAATAATCAAAATTCAAAAAAATAAATAAATTAACTATTGTTGCCGTAAAGAAAAATACAGCCAGCATGCCGGCATACAAAGACAAATTATCAAGATTGATAATACCCACTCTCTCTGTTTTGTAAAAATCATGAAAAACACCCTCAAAATAAAAACCAATCAAAGCTGACCAAATCACTAAAAACAAATTAACCAGCCAGCCATTACCTAAAATCAAAACATAAACGGCTCCGGCCGACAACAAGGCAAAAGAAAAAAGAGCAGAAATAAAAATCGGTTTATGCGGATTTTTGTATTTCAACAATAAAAAATACACAGCACCCCAAACCAAAACTGACAACAAAAACCAATTCCAAAAATCCGGCCAAACGAACATTAATCGAATCAAACTAAAATAAACAAGAACAGACAAATAAGGAAAAATACGGAGCGCTAAAAAAATCATAAAAATTATTGTTTAGCTGTTAACTCTTTTAATTGATTTAATTTATTAAGAGCCGACTGATGCTTGCCTTCATTTTCTAAATCAGCTATTTCACCCAAAAGCAAAACTTGTGCCAAATGTTTTTCTTTTTGAGAAAACGGGAGAGTCAAATTCAATAATTCTGATTGCGTTGAAGCTGACAAATTAGCCAAATTAGCATCGTCTTTTTCAATTGTAGAGAAATAACTATTTAAAATATCTTGGGATTTTTTTAGATATTCAGCCGTCAAGACCTCTTGATCAACCGCTTGTTCAATTTTAATTGGCGTTTGATTAATATTGTCTTTCACATCACTCCTAATGCCATCAATTTTTTTTGATGCTGAAATAAATAAAAAAATAGAGATGACAGACAATGCGATCAATCCAAAAATAATAATAATCTGTTGTTTAGTAATCATAAAGAAAAAATTAAAGCCAAGAAATAACTCCGGCCAAGATTAAAACTAACACAAACAAAACAAACATTGTCAATAAAGAGGAATTAAAACAAATTAATGCTTCAGTAGTTTTTTTATGTTCAAAATAAGATAGTGGTTTAGCAAATAATAGCGCCAAAGAAACCGCCCCGCTAATCACAAACAAAATCAAAAAAGAAAACATCCCCAAAATGATTACCGCTGGCGCTTCGGGACTAAATAATCCCTGAGTCGTAAGCATAAAAACAACCACTAAGGCGATATAAGCCACTTCAGATAAACCGGCAACGACACCTAAATTCATCGCCTCTTTGAGTGAGGCATTATCATTAATCTCCTGCCAAAGATTTTTTTTCTTAAAAATTTTAAACATATTTTTGAGTTAATTACTATACTATTATTTTACCATTTTTTAGACCAAATTCGCAACCACAATAATTCTGCTGATAAAAATCTAATTCTTTAGCCAACTCTTGAGATTTTTTATAACCATCATTCAAACGAAAGTTATCAGTCAAAAAATTCAAGTCATATTTTTTAGCTAAAGCCAATCCCAAGGCAGTTAGGCAACGAGCATCTTTATGCGGTGAAATAGTCAAACTGGTTGCCAAATAATCAAATCCCTTATCTTTGGCGTATTGAGCTGATTGTTTGAGGCGCTGATAATAACAAAGTTTGCAACGCTTGCCTCGTTCCGGCTCTTGACTCCAGATTTCAACTGATTTTTTCCAAGCATCATGATCAGGTTCTACCAAAACAAAATCAACTCCCAATTGAGAAAAATAATTTGAGGCCTCTTGCGCTCTTTTTTGAAACTCCTCTTCCGGCCAAATATTGGAATTATCAAAATACACAGTGAGATCAAAACGCTCTCTTAATTGTTGAGAGATCCAACCACTGCAAGGAGCACAACAAATATGAAAAAGTAGTTTTGGTTTGTTATTAATTTTCAACAAATCGTCTGACATAAAAATTATTTAACTTTATTTTTAATAAAGCTGTCAGCTTCGGTTAGGATATTTTTTAAATTCTTGAATTTCAAAAATTTAGAAGCATTTTTATAATCAAGCCAAGCGTAGCCATTATGCTCTGAAGAGATTTTTGGCTCAACATCAATTGGCGCTTGAGCCAAATATAAAACAAAATCCTTTTTGATCAACTCTTCGCCTTGCGATCTTTTTTCTTTAAAGAAGAATTGCGTTTGTTGACGCCAACCATCAATCACTTTTAAATCAGATAATCCCGCCTCTTCTGTCGTTTCGCGCAAAGCGGTCTCCATTTCGCTTTCTCCTTCTTCCATTTTGCCTTTGGGAAAATTCCAATAACTGCCTCGATGATACAAAACCAAATATTCAATCTCTGCTTGTTGTCGTCGGCGAAAAATTATCAAACCGACTGATTTTTCTTTAATCATATAAATTAATTAAGATATTTTTTATTGTTTAACTTTTCCGGCAAATAATCTTGTTGCTCTTGATAATCATAATCCGGGCTGTATTTATAATCCCGACCATAACCTAAATCCTTCATTAATTTAGTGGGAGAATTGCGCAAGTGTAAAGGCACTGGCTCATCAGCTGTTTCTGCCACATCCCGCATAACTTCATTATAAGCCCGATATAACTCGTTTGATTTTTTACACTTAGCCAAATAAACCACCACTTGCGCCAAAATCACATCACATTCCGGACGACCAATAAAATGACAGGCCTGATAACCGGCAACCGCCTGTTCTAAAGCCAAAGAATTAGCCAAACCAACATCCTCACTGGCAAATCGCACTAACCTTCTGGCAATATACAAAGGATCTTCACCGCCGGCTAACATCCGACATAACCAATACAAAGAAGCGTTAGCATCAGAACCGCGTAATGATTTGTGTAGAGCGGAAATAATATTGTAATGCTGTTCCCCACCCTTGTCATATAAGTGAGTTTGACGTTGCAAAGAATCTTTGAGAGTGGTTTTAGTAATTTTAATTATTCCGGATTTTAGTCGTAAAGAAGTTTTTACTGCCAAATCCAAAACATTTAAAGCTGTTCGCGCATCACCGTTAGCTAACGAAGCCAAATAGCCGATGCTGTCAGCATCAATTTTAATTTTTAAATTACCCAAACCGCGCTCTTTGTCTTTTAGTGCCTGAGCAATGATTTCTTTAATATCTTCTTCTGACAATAATTCCAAAACAAAAACTTGCGAGCGAGACAAGAGAGCGGAATTAACCTCAAAGCTCGGATTTTCAGTTGTGGCTCCAATTAAGATAATTGTTCCGTCTTCAACGTGTGGCAATAAAGCGTCTTGTTGCGATTTATTCCAGCGATGAATTTCATCAATAAACAAAATCGTTCTGCGACCATTGAATTTTAATCTGTCTTTGGCTCCGATGATTACTTTTTTTAAATCTGCAACACCAAATACAACAGCCGAAAAAGAAATAAACTCCGAACCGGTCAGTCCGGCAATGATTCTCGCTAAAGTAGTTTTTCCGGTACCCGGTGGCCCCCAAAAAATCATTGAGGGTAATTGATCATTTTCTACTAACCGACGCAACAATTTATCTTCGCCAACCAATTGCTTTTGTCCAAAAAATTGACTGAAATTGCGCGGACGCAAACGATCCGCCAAGGGTGCCTCGACGGCCTGTCTGTTAGCTAAATTGCCATCAAATAGATCCATGAATCAATTATAGCAAAAGCTGGGTTTTTATCAAATTTTCAAGATTTTTAATAATTATTTTTTATCTAAAATTAAACAATTTTTTATTATTATGTGGATAAGTATATTGACAAAATCTTTTAAGTATGCTATAATTATATATTACGTCGAGGTGACGTATAAACTGGACTTTGAAAAAAATGCACCTAAAAACGCACAACGGGGAGAGAAACATGGAAGTGTTTGAAAATCTGTTCGTGTTTTTTTGCGTGGACTTCTTGGGGGCTTTCGTCCAGCTCGGGCTGACGATTGCTGAAACGACATACCAGAGCATCCCCCACTGGGATGATCTCGCCCTGGTGGCGATGATCGCCCTCAACGTCGCGGTCGTCGTCATTTGTTTGACGTATGACCACAACCAAACCCAATCAGTGGCCAACGAGAAAAACGAGGCCAAAACCAAGGAGGAATAGGCATGGACGCCATCTTGATTTTCACGGTGGCGATGTTGGGCGGACTGGCAATCGTCTGCGCCAACAGCCACCAGCTGGCGCGGTGGACGAGGAGCATCAAGCCATTTCAACGACTTGCCGAGAAAATCTCAGAAGGAGACAAGAAAAGTTGCTATGCGATTCTGATAGCAACCATCTCAGTCCTCAATGCGATTATCATTGGCAACACCCTTGAGTGGCTGGAGTATTCCACCCCAACCATTCGCATCGTTTTGGCCCTCATCACTCTGTTTGGGATGATGGTCATGAGTTTGCTTCGTTTGATGGCGCTGGGGATGAAACTCCCCGAACAAAGAAAGGAAGAAGAAGAAGGATGAACGACGAAAAGAAACCGGCGATGCCGGTGCCCTTGGCCTACTGCCTGCTGATGCTGGGCATCGGGGTCGTCTTCGGCCCCTGGATCAAGCTCGCCTATATTGGGCGACTCAGCACCGACATGACAGTCGTGGCGGTGTTCATCGCCTGCCTGGCCGGCTTCGGCGCCGCCGGCGCCCTGGTCATCACGACCAGTGAGTTGTTCTATGTCCTACTCAAAAGGTGGGAACAAAAGCTGGTGAAAGCCGGCTGGACCGCTCACTGGAGTTGGGGTTTCGGCCTCGGCATAGCCATGATGGTCACCGGACTCTACGGCGGGATAGCCATCACGGTGGGAACCGGGCTCCCGCTCGGCCTCAAGATCATCGCTGGTATAGGTGGTCTGATGGTGCTCAGTTTCGGCTGGGCACTACTCTACCTGCACAACGTCATGGCTCGCACCAACGAGGGGAGAGCCATCCTTGACTTCTAACCCCAACCCAAAGAAAGGAAAAATCATGCGGTTTCTGTATAACCACTACCACATCATCTTCATTGGATTCCTGGGCCTGATGATTGTACTCCAAGTGGCCTTCGGAATTTTTGGCGATGGGTCGATGCCCATCATCGGCCTCTGGTAAAGCACCCCAACGGCCTCGCGTCGCAACAACCTTGCGCGTGGGGCCTTTTTTAATACTCAAAAAAACACCGACATTAAACTGTCAAGTGTTTTTTGTTTTATTTGCCCCTCAAAAAAAT
>CAZYUN010000013.1:0-14029 GCA_964650755.1 uncultured Gammaproteobacteria bacterium | reverse complement strand
CAAGGCCATATTGCCGAAATGCGTACCGGTGAAGGCAAGACCTTAATGGCGACTGCCCCACTTTATCTTAATGCTTTAGCCGGTAAAGGAGCTCATTTAATCACTGTTAATGATTATTTGTCGCGAATTCACGCTGATTGGATGGGTAGAGTTTATGATTTTTTGGGTTTAACTACTGGTTGTATCCAACAACAAAATGTTTCTTATAAATTTTCTAATGAAGCGGTTCAACAAACTGGCGATCAAATTCTTGACGTTCAATATTTAACTCCCTGTAGTCGTCGTGAGGCCTATGCTTGCGATATTACTTATGGCACCAATAATGAATTTGGTTTTGATTATTTGCGCGATAACATGGTTTGGGATGTTAAAGATATGGTTCAGCGAGAATTGTTTTTTGCTATTGTTGATGAAGTTGACTCGATTTTAATTGACGAAGCCAGAACTCCTTTGATTATCTCCGCTCCCGATATGGAGTCCACTGACAAATATCTTCGTTTCGCTCAAATTGTCAAAACTTTTGTGATTGAAGAAGATTATAAGGTGGATGAAAAAATGAAATCTGCTACTTTGACTGAAGGAGGTATCACTAAAGTTGAGAAGGCCTTGGGTGTAGAAAATATTTATACCGAAAGGGGATTATCTGATGTGCATCATATTGAACAGGCGTTAAGAGCTCACGCTTTATACAAAAAAGAAAAAGAATATGTCGTTAAGGATGGCGAGATTATTATTGTTGATGAGTTTACGGGCCGACTAATGCATGGACGCAGATTTTCTGAAGGATTACATCAAGCGATTGAAGCCAAAGAAAATGTCAAAGTTCAACGCGAAAGCAAAACCTTGGCAACTATTTCTTTTCAGAATTATTTTCGGTTGTATAAGAAATTGTCTGGTATGACTGGTACGGCAGCGACCGAAGCGGAAGAGTTCATGAAGATTTATAATCTTGAAGTTACTACGATTCCGACTAATCGTCCGATTGTCAGAGATGATGCTAATGATCGTATTTATAAAAATGAAATCGGAAAATATCAGGCGCTGGTTAAAGAAGTAAAAGAACGCCATCTAAAAGGACAACCCGTTTTGATTGGTACAGTCAGTATTGAAAATAATGAATTATTATCCGAATTATTAGAGAGTGAAGGCGTACCGCATCAATTACTTAATGCTAAGCATCACGATAAAGAAGCTCATATTATTGCCCAAGCCGGTCGGGTGGGTGCGGTTACGGTAGCGACTAATATGGCGGGACGTGGCGTTGATATTATTTTGGGTGGCCATCCTTTTGATCAAACTGAATACGAAAAAGTTAAAGCTTTGGGTGGCTTGTGTGTTTTGGGTACTGAAAGGCATGAATCAAGACGCATTGACAATCAGTTGCGTGGACGCGCCGGTCGCCAAGGCGATCCCGGATTTTCTTTATTTTTTATTTCGCTTGATGATGATTTGATGCGAATTTTCGGTTCGCAAAAAATCAAGAGTATGATGACTACTTTGGGTGTGCCTGATGATATGCCAATAGAAAATGGTATGATTTCTAAATCAATTGAGCAGGCGCAAAAAAAAGTTGAGACGCATAATTTTGATACTAGAAAACATTTGGTTGAATATGATGATGTCATGAATAAACAAAGAGAAACTATTTATAAAAAACGCCGTCAAATTTTAGAAGGTATTCATACCAAAGAATTGGTTTTAGAATCAATTAAAAATGAGTTGTTTAAAATCATTGATAATGTTTTGGCGATTGGCGCTGATGATGTTTTATTAAAAATTTATGATGAGGTGGGAGCTGTCATGCCTATTGATTCGGCAGAAAAAAAACCGCTTAATGAATTATCAGCGACTGATAGTGGCCATGAGAGAGAAATTATTGGCGGTTATCTTTATAATTTGGCGGTAGAAAAATACAATCAATTAGAAAGACAATTAGAGTTATTAGAGGTTCCCGATGATAGTTTGCCGGCTATGAGACAAATTGAAAGACAACTTTATTTAAGTGCGCTTGATAATTTGTGGATTGAGCATTTGGAGACGATGAATTATTTGCGCACCGGTATTGGTTTACGCGGTTATGGCCAACGCGATCCTTTAGTTGAATATAAATCAGAATCATTAAGATTGTTTAGGGGATTGTTAGAGTTGATTGATCGTCAAGTGGCTTATTCTGTTTTTAAAATTGGCTTTGTTTCACCTCAAGAAATGAAGCGCGAAGAAAGACCCGAAGTTATTCTGCAGGGCGCTTCAGAACAGTCAGCTTTTAGTGGCGATACTGGATTAAAAGAAAGAAACGCTGACAAAATCATTAAAGACGTCTCACATTATAATGGAGTAAAAGTGGGCAGAAATGATCCCTGTCCTTGTGGTTCAGTTTATCCTGATGGGAATAGAAAAAAATTCAAAGATTGTTGCGGTCGGTAGTAGTGGTGATTTTTTTGATAATAAAAAAGCATCAGTAAGCGACTGATGCTATGATGTAGAGTTGTTTGGGCGTAAGGGCAATTACAGATAGTAATATTACAATTGTGATAGTAGCAAAGACATTGTTGTCAGAGCATAAGCGATGGCCAAAAGCTTCGCAATGCGAGCTTGTGCCAGGATTACCGTGTCTTTTTCTCCGTTTAAAATCATTTTACTGATGCCCATACTGTTCAGTATGACTATCCCAATCAAAATTAGAGACAAAGATTGAAATACGATTCCGAGGACCGATATAATTGATGTCATGATTTTGGAGCTCCCTTTGGTTTTAGAGAAATACACTCCCGCTTCTTTGCGGAGAGTATTCTCTTGGTTGAAGAAAGAACAATTAGCTTGATGTAGTGTAGTAGATATTTTTTAATTTGTCAAACATATAAAACTCGCGTCTAAAATATATTTTTATGAAATATAACAAATTAGTGAGAGATAAAATTCCTGATTATATTGCTTCTAAGGGTGAAAAAGCCATTACTCATATTGCTGATGATGCTGAGTATTGGTTAAAATTAAAAGAGAAGTTGGTTGAAGAAGCTAATGAATTTTTGGTTAGTGAAACAATTGATGAGTTGGCTGATGTTTTAGAAGTGATTAATGCTATTATTAAATACAGGAGTTTTGATGAAAAGATGATTGAGTCCGCTCGGTTATTAAAATTAGAAAAAAGAGGCGGTTTTGATGCTCAGATTATTTTAGACGAATCATAATTATTAATTTTTTGACTTGTTTATATTTTTGTAATAAAATATTGTCAGTTCTTTTTTAATCAACCGCAACAACTAAGGAGACGCATGATGGAGAAAACAGTGGAATTGGAGATTGATGAACACACTTATGCCTGTTTTGATGCTTTTGCTCAAAGTCGCGGTATGACTATTGCCGTAGCTATGACTTTGGCACTATCTACCACCGCCCAACTTTTTGGTGATTTGTCGGGTTCTGATATTCAACGTGATGTTGGCTCTTCGTCTGAGCAACTGCATTTGCCTCTTGATGATCATCCGCCAACCGGTTAGTTTTTGTTCTTTATGCCGGCGCTTAGTCCGGCTTTTTATTTAATATTTTTTATGCCAGAACTACCAGAAGTTCAAACAATAGTCAGTGAACTCAATAAAAAAATCAAAAACAAAACGATTAAAAAAATAATCGTTAATTATGGCGGATCGGCCAAGCCATCAGCTGATGTTTTGATTGCCAAATCAAAGTGCAAAGTCATTCAGGGCGTCAGTCGGCGAGGCAAATTGATTGATATTGATTTGGGTGGCGATCATAATTTATTGGTTCATCTGAAAATGACCGGCCAATTAGTTTATGCTGATGCGTTGGGAAAAAAAGTTTCCGGCGGTCATCCAATTGGCGCTTTAGGGGTGTTACCAAATAAATTTTCTCATATTATTATTGAATTTACCGATAATTCAACTTTGTATTTTAATGATATTAGAAAATTCGGTTGGGTCAAGTATGCGACCAATATTGAACGTGATGTGGCTCGCCAAAAATACGGTTTAGAACCATTTGATCCCGAATATACTTTAGATAATTTCAAAAAAATAATAAAAAAACATCAACAAAACAGAATCAAGCAATTGTTGATGGATCAAGAAAAAATTTCCGGTTTGGGTAATATTTATGCTGACGAATCTCTATATGAAGCCGGCATTAGGCCAACTCGTCGGGCCGGTTCTTTGTCTTTGGTAGAAATTACTCGTTTATATAAAATCATACCCAAATTATTGCAATTTGCCATTAAGCAAGGCGGTACTACGGCTGATAATTATGTCCGAACCGACGGAAGCAAAGGGAAAATGATTAATTATTTAAAAGTTTATGGACGTGAGGGTTTAGCTTGTCCGAAATGTAAAAACCCAATTAAAAAAATCAGATTGGGTGGCAGGGGAACGCATTATTGTCTAAAGTGCCAAAAATAAAATCCGATCAATAGATCGGATTAAATTGATTATTATAGAAAAAGCATTAAACCATAAAACAAAAAAGTAAGGATGGCCCCGACAATAATCCCAGAGATCGCTTCAAAATTTGTGTGCCCAATTTTTTCGCGTAACTTGATTTCTGGATTGGTGGGGAATAATTCTTGAGCTAAAGTGTTAGTAAGAGCCGAGTTTTTGCCGATTTCTCTGCGAAAACCGACAGCGTCTCTGACAACTATTAGTAACAACACAAAACAAATCGCAAAAGCGGTAGAATCAAAACCATTTTCTAATCCGACCATAAGGGCCAAAGAAGTGGTGAGGGCTGAATGTGAAGACGGCCAACCGCCATAATCATTCAGCAAATATTGCCAATTAAGATTATTTGGTATACCATCAATAATGAGCTTAATGATTTGCGTGACGATAGCGGTTAATAGGGGAATGATAATCATTGAATACATAATTTTATTATATGAATTATTTAATGGCTATTTTAGCCGGAGCAATACAGGGTTTAACAGAGTTTTTGCCGGTCTCAAGTTCGGCGCATTTGTTGTTTTTTCATCAGTTTTTTTCTTTTGATTTGGTCAGTAATTTGGCTTTTGATGTGGCACTTCATTGGGGAACTTTTTTAGCCCTTTTGATTTATTTTTTTAAGGATGTTAAGAATTTAATTATCAGTTTTTTTAAATCGATTCGCGCACTGGATTTTATTAGTAGCCAATCTCGTCTGCCATGGCTGATTATTATTGGAACTATTCCAGCTGTTATAGCGGGATTATTGTTTGATGATCTGATTGAAAATTTCTTTCATCAGGGTGAGACCGGTTTGGTTTTGGTGTGCGTGGCTTTAATTATTGTATCTGTTATTTTTATTTTAGCTGAAAAATTAGCAAAAAACAATCTACGCTTAGCCGAAATGACTTGGGGCACGGCTTTGTTGTGCGGTTTGGCTCAGGCCTGCGCTTTGATTCCGGGAGTTTCTCGTTCTGGAGGCACTATTTCAGCCGGCTTATTGTTGGGTCTTAATCGAGTAGAAGCGGCTCGTTTTTCTTTTTTATTATCAATGCCGATAGTTTTTGGAGCGGCCACTAAACAATTAATTAAAATTTCTTTTGTCGGTGCAATTGATTGGCCATTATTTGTTCTTGGCATCTTTGTTTCGCTAATTGTCGGTTATATAGTGATTGCCGGATTATTGAAATACCTAGAACGTCATTCTTTAAATATTTTTGCTTATTATCGTTTGTCATTAGCTGTCCTGGTTCTGTTATGGCTATGGTGGCGGTAGTTGTTTGAAAATTAAGAATCACAAACAAAAAACCGATTAATCCGCCCAGCATCATAAAATTGGCTAATAAATTCCAATTAATGAGGCCGGCGGTTTTTGATTGTGAAAAATAATTATTAGCTAATGATTGGTAGCTGGGATAATCAGAAAAATCATTGGCGCCCAAAACGCGCGAACCGAATAATTGAACAATAACTGTTGTTTGGCGTCCATTGAATTTGCCACTAATACTGGCGACGCCGATTTCTTGAAATTCTGAACGCTCAATATTTTGACGATGTTTGTCGCTTTGAAGCCATGCTGAGAAAGCGTCTTCGGCCGAAGTAAAATCAATCGCCAAATTTTCACCGCTATAAAAATAAGAATAATTAACTTCTTTAATCCAATCAGAAAAACGCTTGCCTTCGGGTGAAGTGTGAGAAAAATATTGATTAGTAATAATGTCGTTAGCTTTGTTAATCGCTGCTTGAGTGAGTCGGGGATTAATTAATAATGGCTTGAGTCCCGCTTCTTGACGATAAATATTAGTGAGTTTGATGATGGCTTCTGACATTTGGCTACTACCGATAGTTTGTTGGCGCGGAATTTGACCGGCTAAAACCACACCCTTAGTTAAAAAACCAATGGTCATCAGTAAAATAAAGAATTTTAGCAATTCTTTTTGCATAGTTATATTATATCATAAAATTATTTTAGACATAAGTTGTTTATTATGTTATAATCTTTTAAGAATAATTCAACTTGCATGAAAAAAATTTTTATTTTATTAATTATTGTTGGTTTAGTTTGTTTTATGTGGTTTTGGTATGGTTTAAATTATGTTAGTAGTTTTAAAAATGATCAATCTTTTAAAATTGAGGCCGGTGATTCTGCTGGTCAGATTGCCGACAAACTAAAATCCTCAGGATTATTAAATAATCGTTTTTTGTTTTTATTTTATGCTCGTTTTAGCGGTTCTCAAACAAAATTCGTTTCTGGTGAGCATTGGCTCAAAGCCAACTCCAGTATTAAAGATTTGGTTATTGATTTAACTAGTACAGCGACCCTAAGCAGAGAAAATAAAATTACTTTTTTAGAGGGCTGGAAAATTTCAGATATAGCCGATTATTTAGATACTCGTCAATTGGCTAATAAAAAAGATTTTTTGCGCGCCAGTGATGTTGATGCGTGGCGCGTTAAGTATGATTTTTTGCAAGATAAAAAAATCAGTTCATTAGAGGGGTTTATTTTTCCCGATACTTACATGATCTTTTTTGATGCTTCAGCTGAAGATATTGTTGCCAAATCCTTAAATAATTTTAATGCCAAATTAACTACTGAAATGAAACATGATTTGGCAAAACAGGGAAGAAGTTTGTATGATGCTTTAATTTTGGCCTCTATTATTGAAAGAGAGGCGCTATATAGCGAGGATCGGCCGATTATTGCTGGTATTTTTTTGAATCGTTTGCGTGAGGGGATTGGTCTACAATCAGATGCGACAGTGAATTATGCCACCGGTAAAAAAAATCCTCGCCCTACTTTTGAGGACTTAAAAATTGAATCTCCTTATAATACCTATAAATATCGCGGTTTACCACCAACACCAATCTGTAATCCGGGCTTAGCTTCAATTAAGGCCTCGATTTATCCACAGCAGACCGATTATTATTATTTTTTGACTGATGAAAAGGGGAAAGCGCATTTTGGCAAAACTTATGCCGAACATCAACAAAATATCGCTAAATATTTGGATTAATTCGTCTTGATGGTTGTTTAAAATTGTAGCTTTATTTGTTTTTTGGGCCTGTTTGTCAGGCCCGATTTTTTTTGTTATAATTCTTTTAAATATCTTTATGGAAACTAATTCTAAATTTTTATCTTTTTTAAGACAGCCGGTGGCTTTGTGGGTTGTGGGCACGGTATTTATTTTGAGTTTTGCCGGTGGTGTTTTGGCTGGTGGCGGTTGGATTGATAATCGGGAACAAAAAGTGATTCAAGGTGTTGATGCTAAAACTGAGGCGATTATAATTTCTTCCACCTCCTCAACTTCTTCTACCCTGTCGTCTTTACCTGACTATCTAAAAGAAAATGTCAGCTTTAATTTATATTGGGATACTTGGAATATCATCAAAGATCGTTTTTATGACAAAAATATTCCCGATACTCAACTATTTTATGGTTCTTTACAGGGTTTAGTCGCTTCTTTGGGTGATCCTTATTCTATTTTTATGACTCCCGCCGATGCTGATCAATTCGCTCAGGATTTAAATGGTAATTTTGAAGGTATTGGAGCTGAAATCGCCGTTAAAAACGGACAATTAATGATCGTGGCTCCGCTTGATGATTCGCCAGCCATGAAAGCCGGTTTAAAAGCCAAAGATTATATTTTGAAAGTTAATGGGACTTCAACTGAAGGACTTAGATCCGATCAAGCGGTTTTATTGATTCGTGGACCAAAGGGTACTGAAGTGATTTTAACTGTTTATCGTGAGGGCTGGGAAGAACCGCGTGATTTTAAGATTATCAGAGATCAGATTGTTGTTAAAAGCTTGTCTTGGAGTTATATCAATTCCGGTCAGACCGCTCTGATTGAAGTTAGACAATTTAATCAAGATACTTTACCGTTATTTGAAAAGGCAATTAATGATATTAAAAAACGCTCAGCGGTTAAGAGTATTGTTTTGGATTTGCGTAATAATCCCGGCGGTTATTTAGAGGTGGCGGTGCAAATGGCGGGTGAATGGAATGGTGATGGATTAGTTGTTTCTGAAAAAAATCGCGATGGATTAGAGACATTTCATCGAGCTTATATTGAGGAACGTTTAGGGGATTATAAAACAATCGTTTTAATTAATGAGGGTAGTGCTTCAGCATCAGAAATCGTGGCCGGTGCTCTTAAGGATTGGGGCAAGGCGTCTTTGGTTGGTATGACTACTTTTGGCAAGGGCTCGGTTCAAGAATTAGATGAATTATCAGACGGGAGCCAGATCAAGTTGACTATCGCAAAATGGTTTACGCCATCAGGTAAATCAATTGATGATTTAGGTATTGAGCCGGATTATAAAGTTGAATTAACCGAAGAAGATTTTAATAATGATCGTGATCCGCAATTAAATAAAGCACTTGAAATTATTAAATAATTATATGAAAAAAATATTATTATGGTTGCTATTGTTATTTTTTAGCCCAATTATTTTGTTAATAATCTTTATAATAATTTTATCCTTAAATGGATTGTATAAATCTATTAGATATGATCCGGAAGATAAATATGATTATCTTTGTCATTTTTTGGCTGTAAATTATGATAAACCGCAATTATGTTCTTATATTAATCCAAAAGCGTATACTCAATGGGGTGGAATTGATTCTCCGGGTGGAATTGCTTTAGTTCGATCGGAGTGTTATTATGATGTAGCTTTAAATTTAAAAGAAATAGATTATTGTAATCATGTAAAAACAATTAGAACATTATTTTTAAAAAGTATTTACAATAAATCCGAATGCCTTGAACAGGTAAGGTATAATATAGATAATGATTCTTATTCTTTTCAGAATTTGAGCGGACCAACCGGTGAATTTGCAATAGAGCTTGTAAATAAAATAAAACCTAATTATAAAGATGACCCTGATTTTAAACAGGTACTTATTAATGAACAGGAATATTTGCAAAGAACCGGTCAATCTTGTGGTGGTTATATCTGTAGTGATGCTGACCGTCTTAGTAGTTATTTACATAAAAAGTTTTTTAACTACACTGATGATGGTTTAGAGGTGGATCAAGATTTTCTTGAAAAGGCAATACAATTATGTATTAATCATGAGAAATAATTAAATTATTTGAGTTGATATTATAGATATGAAAATAATATATTTAAAAAATTCGGGAGGACACAAAAGAGGTGATATTAAAGAAGTTGCCGAGGGTTATTTTCGTAATCTTTTGTTGCCTCAAGGCATCGCGGTTATCGCCACTACCGAAAATATTAATAAAATCAAAAACGAATTAGTTAAAAAAAATCAGGAATCAGTTGGTAATTTAAATGAATTAAAAAAACTCTCAGAGTCCTTA
The DNA here is from genome assembly GCA_964650755.1 of uncultured Gammaproteobacteria bacterium. Classification (GTDB taxonomy): domain Bacteria; phylum Patescibacteriota; class Patescibacteriia; order 2-01-FULL-39-33; family 2-01-FULL-39-33; genus CAISTG01. Next base: position 4,272 of record CAZYUN010000013.1, on the reverse strand, counting down.
AATGGCCGAAAAATTGAGATTATCGCCAAAGCCAATGAAGCCGGAAAATTATATGCCTCAATTAGCGGTGATGAAGTTTTAAAGCATTTAGCCAATTTGGGAGTTAAGGTCTCGGGCGTCAAGGTTGTTTTTCAGAGCCCAATTAAAGAACCGGGTCATTATCAAGCCAAACTTGATTTTGGTCGCGGATTTTTTTCTAATATAAAAATCTCTGTTGCAATATGATTGATTTTGTTTTTATTTTTTTAAAATCCACAAAAAAATAGGGCCCTTGCCCTCTTTTTTAAAATTTAAAATAATTTTTTATGGAAGGTGGCGCTATAGCTAAATTAGTTATAACCGGTGGTCCTTGTGCCGGAAAATCATCAGTGGCCTCAATGTTAAAAGAAGAGTTTGCGGATCAGATTATTACCGTGCCCGAAGCGGCTACTTTGTTGTTGTCTGGCGGATTTCCGATGCCCGGACAACACCTTGAGTGGTGTGAGCGTTGGCAAAGATCTTTTCAACGCAGTGTTTTGCAATTACAGAAATCACTAGAAGAAACTTATGCCTTAATGGCTGAAAGAATCGGTGCCTCTTTGTTAATTTGTGATAATGGCTTGCCCTCAGGTGCCGCTTATATGCCAGGTGGAATTAATGAGTTTATTGATTATTTTCGCCTTGATTGGATTAAAGAATTGTCTGATTACGATGCGGTGATTCATTTAGAAACAATTGCGATTTCACAGCCACAAAAATACGGACGGCACAATAATTCCAGTCGCTATACGACTTTAGAAGATGCTATTATTCATGATAAAATTATAAAAGAAGTTTGGGAGAATCACCCTCGTCGCATTATTATTCCCAGTAATTGGAGTTTAGAAGACAAATTTAAAAAAGTTATTGAGGTGACTAAAAAATATTTATAAATAAAAAATAATTAATATAATTTATGACCAAATACATCTTCGTTATGGGTGGCGTGATGTCGGGAGTGGGCAAGGGCATTGCGGCCGCCTCTATTGGCAAAATTTTATCCGGTAAGGGTTTTAAAGTGACCGCTTTAAAAATAGATCCCTATCTTAATGTTGATGCCGGAACTATGAATCCGGTTGAGCACGGAGAGGTTTTTGTTACTGAAGATGGCGATGAGACCGATCAAGACATCGGTAACTACGAGCGTTTTTTGGATATTGAGATTTTTCGCGATAATTATATGACCTCTGGTCGCGTGTATCAATCAGTTATTGAGCGAGAAAGAAATTTAGAGTATGGTGGAAAATGCGTTGAAGCCGTGCCTCATATTCCTCTAGAAGTTATTGATAGAATTAATCGGGCGGTAGAAAAATCTGGTGCTGAAATTGCGATTATTGAAATTGGCGGAACTGTGGGTGAATTTCAGAATGTTTTATATTTAGAAGCGGCGCGTATGCTCAGATTTAACAATCCCGAAGACACCGCTTTTGTGATGGTAAGTTATTTGCCGGTACCTTCAAAAATCGGAGAAATGAAAACTAAACCAACGCAAATGGCAGTTCGAGCGCTAAATGAGGTTGGTATTCAGCCGGATTTTTTACTGTGTCGTTCTACTCACCCGGTTGATGCTCCACGTCGAGAAAAATTAGCTTTATTTTGTAATGTGAGACCGGATAATGTTATTTCAGCTCCCGATGTTGATAGTGTTTATGATATTCCGATTAATTTTGAAAAAGAAGAGTTGGGTAACAAGATTTTGAAAGTGCTTCATTTGGAATCACGATCGCAAGATTTGATTGAGTGGCGCGCTTTGGTTGAAAAAATTAATAGCGTAGCGACTCCAGTAAGAATCGGTATCATTGGAAAATATTTTGAGAGCGGTGATTTTATTTTGCCGGATGCTTATATTTCTGTCATTGAAAGTTTAAAATACGCCTCATGGCACAATGATCGCAAACCCTCCATTGAATGGATTAATTCTGATGTTTATGAAAAAGATCCTGAAAGGGTTAGGGAGCTGGGCGGTTATGATTGTTTGGTGGTTCCGGGTGGTTTTGGTAGTCGCGGTATTGAAGGTAAAATAAAAGCCATTCGCTTCGCCAGAGAAAATAAAATACCTTATTTGGGTTTATGTTATGGTATGCAATTGGCGACTATTGAGTTTGCTCGGCACGCTTGCGGTTTAACTGATGCGCACACCACTGAAATTAATCCTCATACTATAAATCCTGTTATTCATATTATTCCTGAGCAAGCTGAAAAATTAGCCAACAATCAATATGGCAATAGCATGCGTTTGGGTGCTTATCCTTGTATTTTGGCTGAAGGTACTTTGGCGCGCAACTTATATCAAACGTCTAACATTTCTGAACGCCATCGTCATCGTTATGAATTTAATTTGGCTTATAAACAAAAAATGATTGAGGCCGGTTTGGTTTTTTCTGGTGCTAGTCCGGACGGCGAATTGATGGAGATTATTGAATTGCCGGTTGAGAAACATCCGTTTTTTGTTGGCGTTCAATTTCATCCTGAATTTAAATCCCGACCATTAAGACCCCATCCCTTGTTTTTTGGTTTGATTAGAGCGGGAGTTGAAAGAAGAGGGTAGCTTGACAAACCAAAAATAATTTAGTATTATGTGGGTTCATCGGTTATGTACTGATGAATGGACTAGTTCCTTAAAGACACAACACGCAACAACGGAAGGAGATAGTTGATTATGGCGAAAATTACTTTTGGTTTGTTTGGTATGATGACTCGTTTGATGCTTTTGCTTTTAGTTGCTTTTTCTGTTTTGATTTTGTTTTTCTCAATCCCGTTTATCGGTCATATTTTTTCCTTTTTGTTTGGTTTCATGTTTTCTCTTCTGGAGAGACGCTGGTTTAAATTCCTACCCACTATCCTGCCTTTTTTTGGTGGATTTTGTTTTTGGATTTTCAGTTCTAATTTTGATTATGCTTTTTCGCATTTCATTACTTTGGAGTTTTTTATGTTGGGTGGTATTTGGTGGGGTAATTTTCGTAAAGAAATAAATAATCCCAATTCTCAAGAATTGACTGAAACGACGGCGTGTGATCAGGAATTATAAGTGCTGTGTTGTATTGTCTGGGCTCGGAATTTATTTTCCGAGCTTTTTGTTTTTTTCGGGTTAATTTATTTAAAATTATTATTTAATTTTATCTTAATTTAGATGTTTTTATTGAATATTGTGGATAAGTGTATTGACAAAATTAATAAAGTATGATATAATTATATATTGCCATTGAGGCAAGTAAGAACCTTAAAACCGACTTTCAGGGTGTTAATATAGCGCCCAAAAACAAAAGGAGAGTGTCCCATGTTTCGTTTTTTTGGAGTTTTGTTGGTTCTGGCGACTTCAGTTGCCTTTCTGCGTTTCGTGTGTGACTGGTCTGAGGATGTTGGCGTGTTTGCCAAGCCCAAGACCGAGGCGGTTTCGGCCGATGTCGCTCTCACGGATTCGGTCGTCAACCCGGGGGTCTTGCTGATTCCCGCCGTTGAGGATCCGCGTCTGGTCGCGCGTCGGGCACTGGAAAACATGGACCCGATGGATCTGGCTGGTGTGTATGCCAAGTTCATCAAGCGCGCCAACTCGCGCTTGTCGGAAGAAGAAGTTGAGCTCATTGCCGGCCTGTATGCCGAGCAGGAGTTTGACCACGGTCTTCCGCCGGGACTTCTGCTCGCGATCGGCTATTGCGAGTCAAAGCATCAGCCGGAGGCGGTCTCCAACAAGTCCGCTTATGGTGTGATGCAAGTTCAGGTGCCGACTGCGTTTGACGCGGCCAAGCGCTTGGGCTACATTGATGCCTCGCGTCGACCGCAGGAGTGGAAGAAGTTCCGCTCCAAGCTCAAGAATGATTTGTCTGACCCCGTCTTTAACATTGAGGCCGGCGCTGAGACGATTCGGCACTACCTTGAGCGTAATCAGGGCAACTTGTCACTGGCGCTGGAACAGTACTCCTGTGGTGCCAAGAACTATGCCTCCCGTGTGATCAGCAAGATGCACGAGGTACAAAAGTATGTGATGAGTTAGTCCTCTTGTTCTTTCGGCCGTTACCTTCGCAATCTGCGGGGTGACGGCTTTTTTATTTTCTAAATATTTATTTTTGTAATAATTTTATGAGCGGAGTTAATAATTTTAGAGATCCGTCGCTCTAGATGTTTTAGTGTTAATTTGATTTTTAATTACGAAAATTTTAATCATAACTAATTTAATCTCGATTAATTTCCTATTGTAAAAAAGATTAAAAAACCATCAAATAAAAAACAAGCCGACATTGATTCGGCTTGTTTTTT
>CAZYUN010000012.1:0-14122 GCA_964650755.1 uncultured Gammaproteobacteria bacterium | reverse complement strand
ACCAAAACCGGCAAACAATAACATCAAAAAACCGATTGGATCGATATGAGCTAACGGATTAAAAGTCAAACGACCATCGTCTTTAGCGGTTTTATCGCCTAAAAAATAGGCAGACAAACCATGGGCAAACTCATGAAAGGTTAAAGCAGTGATAATTGCTAAAATCCAAACCAAAAATAACAAAGGTTGAGAAGTGAGCCAAGAAATAGGCATAAAAGTAATTTATTAATGAGATTATTATAACAAATTTGACTTTATTAGGCAATTATGATATGATTTTATCTATATAAAAGATTTAAATTAACAGTATATGCCTAAAGTTTGTTCTCTCTGTGGTCGTGGCAGTGTCAGCGCTAACAATGTTTCTCACTCTAATCGCAAAACCAAGCGTGTGATGAAAGCTAATATCCAAACCAAAAAGATTGCCGGAATTAAAGCCAATGTTTGCGCTCGATGCCTCAAAACCAAAACGAAATAAAATTATATTTCATTTAAAAACAACTCGCCCAAAGGTGAGTTGTTTTTGTTTTTTCAATTTTTAAAAAGTTAGAGTTTCGTATACGGTTTTATAATCGTAGATCTCATCATCATTAAACCAAACATAAATCTCTCTGTCGGCATCATTCTTGTCAGCTGAAGCGTGAATGATATTGGCAACGACTTTTTCTTCAGTATCAGCGTGTTGATAACTGATGTGAGAATAATCACCTCTAATGGTTCCGGGAGGTGCTGCCTTTGGTTCAGTCGGACCAACCATCATTCTAACATTTTCAATCGCATCAACTCCCTCAACTACAAAAGCTAAAACCGGACCGGAGGTAATAAAATCAACTAAATAATTTCTGACTTTTTCGCCTCGGCGAATACTGATGTCTTCGGTGTAGTGTTTCATGGCTTTGTCGGCATTAGACCAAGCTAAACGCATCGCCACTATTTTTAATCCCGCTTTTTCAAAACGAGCCAAGATCTCTCCCATCAAACCACGCTTAACCGCATCGGGTTTAAGCAATACTAAAGTTTTTTCAATCATATTTTTTTTATTTCAATATTTTTTTTATTTCGTTAACCACTTCGGCTGGCGTGTGCTCAGCTTTAACTAAATAACCGTCGGCACCCAAATCACTGCCTTTTTGACGATCAGTTTCTTGACTAAGATTTGTTAATAACAAAACAGGAATTTTTTTAGTAGAGGTTTTGCTTTTTAATTCTCTTAAAATGCCAAAGCCGTCAATCTCCGGTAAAATAATATCCAATAAAATAATATCCGGCTTTTTTTTGTCTGCTAAAACCAGGGCATCACTCCCCTTGTCAGTCACTAAAACTTCATAACCCGCTTCGTCAAAACGCAAACGATACAAATCAACGATCATTTGCTCGTCTTCAACCAAAAGCACTAATGTTTTTTTGTCGGCCATAATTATATTGTTTAATGACAATATCTTAACAAAAAAATCAATCAAAGTCAAAAATTTTAATTTTCTGTTAGCGGAATAAATTCTTGCCCTTGACTAGAAAAAACAACACTGCCAACCTCATCAGTTCTAAAAATCTTCACACCCAAATTATTCAAATAATACAAACAACGATGATGTGGGTGATTGAATTTATTGTTTAAGCCGACAGAAATGACAGCGTATTTTGGTTTGACTGTCTGTAAAAACAATTTGTCATTAGCATTATTAGAACCATGATGACCAATCTTAAGAACTTGCGCTTCTAAAAAATTTTGATTTTTAACTAACTCTTCTTCGTTTTCATAATCACCCATAAAAAGTGCCGAGCTTGAAACATAATCAAGCCGAAAAACTATTGAAGAATTATTTAAATTACTCATTCTTTGTCCGGCTAAAGAGACGTCAGGATACAAAAAAGACAAAGTTGTTGAACCAAAAACAAGTTGCTTGGTAGTATCAATCAACTCAACCGGTATTTTTTTGTCTTCAATTAATTTTAGAGTAGTTAAATAATCAGGAGCGGTATGCACAATACCCGTCATGATTATTTTTTTAATTTGATAACGGTTTAATATTTCTGGCAAACCGCCGATATGATCGGCATGCGGATGAGTAATAATAACAGCATCAATCACTCGATTCCAATCAAGTTCGGCATCTAACAATTCAATAATTCTATTATCAGCTCCAGCATCAACCAAAATTTTTTCTCCGCTATCGGCCTCAATTAAAGCACCATCGCCTTGACCAACATCAAAAAAATGCAACTCTACGCCGGTTGTTTGTTTGATTTCTTCATTAATTTCAGAATCACCTAAAATTGCCGGCTGTAACGAATTGTGATAATCAAAAAACCAACCACCCAACAAAGCCAGCGCCAACAAAAAAAATATTAATTTTGTTTTTTTGTTCATTGTTTAAAATAAAATAATCCGACTAAAAAGCCGGATTATTAAAAATTAAAAAATAATATTATTGAGAATAAACTGTAGTTTTTTTAGACAAAGAATTATTGTTTTCATTAACCTCAACCAATTCACTCGGCTCATCTATTTTAGCGGTAAAATTCTTAGAACCCGAAGAAGCAAAGCGACCAGTATAAGTAACTTCAAAATTTTGCCCAGTTTTTAGAGGACTGGAAGCGGTAGGATAACTGGCGTGAGTGACACTTTTAACACTAAAGCCCTCACCCGAAAAAGAAATCTTGCGCAAACCGACATCACTCTTAACCTCTCCCCCGATATTTCTGACAATTAACTTTATTTCTATATCTTGATTAACTAAGATTCTGCCGGAAGGAAAAATAATATCTGAAACTATCAAATCCGGACGATTGGCGACATCCGCACCCGAACTATCTTCAAAAGAATATAAAATACCGAGTTTATATTCAAAACCACCAATTCCCTTGCTATCACTAGCATAAGACATTGAGGTTGGCACATCTCTAATAATAGAGCTTTCTTTAAAAACATTTGCCTTAAAACCTTCAGTGGTTACTTTTCGTTTTTTTCCTTGATCAATATAATAAATATCTTTTGACCCCTTATACATAATCAAAGAAGCATCCGGTAATTTAGAGGTAGAATTAATAATACAAGAATTATCTCTAATATAATCAACTTCAAAACCGGACTGAATTTTAATCACTCTACTCTGCCAATTGTCACCATACAAAGCTCTAACTTCACACAACACCCCGCCCGGAGCAACCGCATAGATTTTGTTGCTATTATCAAAACGGATTAAATTAACACCGGGTCTGGCAATAACATGCTTGCCTTCAGCTAATTGTTCAAAATCCTCTTGAGAAATTACTTTGACTTTTTGATTAGACCAACCACCATCATACCAAGTCCAAAAAATTGCTTGATTAGTAAAAAGATGCCTCTTTAAATTATCACCAACAACATAGATGGCATTAGAACTGGCAACCTTGATTAAGTCACCGGCCATTGGGATATATGATTCTGCTTTAATCGCTGAAAATGGTGTTAAAAACAACAAACAACCGATGAAAAAAGATAAAAATGATTTTAGCTTCATATTGATTTCTTATTTTTCTTAATTATAACATAAATCATCGGCAAATAAAACAATAGAAAAATAAAATTGCCACTTTCGACCGAAAAACTATGCCAATTAACCAAAAAATCAATCACTAGCAACCAATAACCGATTATTAAAGAATTTAAAAATCCCAAAACAACAGACAAGCTAAAACTTAACCACAAAACAAAAAAATTCAACAAACTCAAAATCATCAATAGCGGGACTAAGGGCAAAATCAATAAGTTAGCCAACAGTGACCACAAAGAAAAAGAACCAAAATGAAACATAATTAATGGCAAAGTGGCTATTTGCGCGCTCATTGTAGAAACAACAATCTCCTTCAACAAACGCCAATCCGGTAAAAAAAATAACCAACTAGAAACAATTTTAGACAAATAAGCCAAACCAAATACAGCCATAAAAGATAATTGAAAGCCGACATCAAACAACAAAACTAAGGGATTAATTAAAGCCATAATAGAAGCTGACCACAACAAAATCAAACCGAATCTTGGCAAATAACCAAAATAATTAGCTGATAATAAAAAGAAAGCCATCAAACCCGAACGAACTGCCGAAGCGGGGGCGCCAACCAATATAATATAAAAAAAGATAAGCAAAACCACGAGCCAACCGGATTTTTTGCGCGACCAACCAAAATTAAAAAAAATTGCCGACAAAATACTGATAATAATCACTAAGTGTCCGCCGGAAATAGCGACAATATGAGTCAATCCCAAACGAGAAAAACCGTCATTGATTTTTTTAGACAAGCCACCGGTTTCGTTTAAAATAATAGCATTCAATAAAGATGCTGTCGGTTCTTTGACTGTTCTTTTCAAACGCGACATCGTTGCTTGACGAAATTGAAAAAAAACTCTACGCCAATTATTATGATGATCTAACAAAATAATCTCCGGTTGATAAGCTAAAGAAAAAATACCCTCTTTCATTAAATAATTACGATAACCAACTGAGGGTAACTCCTCAAGTCCTGATGGTTTTAGTTTTAAATGCAGAATATCTCCCGGATAATAATGCGGGAATAACTGCTGATTGATTAATACCAGTCCCTCAACCGAGTGTTTAATGTTTTTAATTTTAATAAAATCAGCTTTAACGATTAATTGACGAGTTGCTAATTTTTCTTTAACCGCCAAAACCTCACCGACCAATTCAATTTGAGAATTATTATAATAACATAATTTTTCATCATCAAAACAATTAGTAGCATGAATTTGACGCCAAAAAATACCGACAAAAAAAATACTGTAAAATAAAAACAGTATTTTCAAATCAGCTTTAAAAAATAAAGAAATGAATAACGACAAACCAAAAATAACAAAAAATATTTGCGGACTAAAAACAAAAAAATCTCCCAATAAAATACCACACAACCATAAAAACAAAAAATAATAGAGTTTAGTGGTACTTTGAAAATTATGGTTGAGTGACATTTTTCCCCTCCAGTTGTTTTTTTAACCAAACAATAATAAAATCATCAAATTTACCATCTAAAACCCTGTCAACTTCTGTCGTTTCATAATCGGTGCGATGATCTTTTACTAAACGATAAGGATTAAGAACATAAGAACGAGCTTGATTGCCCCACTGAGCGCGACGATATTCGCCCTTCATTTCTCTTAAATCCTTTTCTTTATTTTCTTCAAAAAAAGCTAGCACTTTAGCATTTAAAATTTTCATAGCCGAGGCCCTATTTTGTGCCTGACTTCTTTCGTTTTGACATTTAACCGCAATACCTGTTGGCAAGTGAGTAATACGCACCGCCGAGTCAGTAGTATTAACTGATTGCCCGCCATGACCACCGGCCCTAAACGCTTCAATTTTCAAATCTTCGGGTTTAATATCGGGCATTTCAGTTTCTGATAATTCCGGCAAAACTTCAACCAAAGCAAAAGAGGTGTGACGCATTTTTTCGGCATCAAAAGGAGAGATTCTAACCAAACGATGTACTCCCGCCTCACTTTTTAGCCAGCCATAGGCATAAAGCCCGCTAACTTCTAAAGTAACACTTTTGATTCCCGCTTCATTGCCAACAGTTTCATCAATAATTTTAGTATTAAAACCATGATTTTCTGCAAAGCGCAAATAAGCTCTTAATAGCATTGCCGTCCAATCCATCGCATCAACGCCACCCGTTCCGGCGTGTAAAGAAATAATGGCATTACTTTTATCATGTTTATCTGACAACAAAACATTAAACTCCAAAGAAGCAAATTCCTTTTCTAAAAGATTAATTTTGTTTTCTATTTCTTTTAAGTTGGCGCTAGCTTCGCTATTTTCATTTTCAATTTGATTGTCGCTAACAAGATTCAAATATTCTTCAAGATAGGCGGTTTCTTGTTTTAATGTTTGCCAATCATTTAATTCTTTAATCAAAGCTTGATGCGTTGAAGAAATGTTTTTGGCTCGATCCGAATCGTTCCAAAAATCTTCGGCCTGCATCAAATCCTCATATTCTTTAATTCTTTTTTGATTTTCAGTTAAGTCAAAGTAACCCCCAAGCGGAATCAATTTTCTCCGCTAAGACCTTTAACTTTTGTTTTAGTATTTCCATAAATTAATTTCTAATGATACAATTTTTAACTTTTTTTTCGGCAATTGATTTGAAATTTTCTAATTCTTTAGTAGTAAACGACCTGCCCTTAAAATTATCTCCAGCTAAAACCGGTTGACTTAAATAATTTTGTAAATAATAATTTTCTGCTCCGACAATCAATTCTGACATTTTTTCCATATCCTCAAGTTGATGCATTTTTTTAATCAATGTACTGCGAAATTCATAAGGCAAGCCGGAATTCATAATTAATTTTATGGATTCACCAGCACGACCGAATTCCACTCCCGAAAAACTTTTGTAATTATCTGCCGGACCCTTGATATCCATCGCCACATAATCAACTAAATTATCATCAATCACTGAAGCCAAAACATCGGGCATTAAACCATTAGTATCTAATTTGATTTGATAGCCGATTTTTTTAATTTTTTTCAAAAAAGAAATTAAGTCGGGTTGTAATGTCGGTTCACCGCCAGAAATCACTAAACCTTCTAAATATTTTTTTCTATTTTTTAAAAAATTAATTATCTGAGATTCTTCATATAATTTATCAGTATGAATCAATTCCGGCAAAACCAATTGATAGTTATAACAAAAGGGACAGCGCATATTGCAACCGGCCGTAAAAATAATAGCCGATATTTTGTGAGGATAGTCCAAAAGCGTGACCGGTTGCAACCCGCCGATTAACATAACAAAAAACTAAATTGATTCAGCATCATTGACGCAACCACAACCTCCGCCAAAAGCGACTCCATTTTCAAAAGTTAAGCGATCGGAGAATTCTGATTGTTTGCCGGGATTCCATTGATCTACCGGCCTAATATAACCAACGATACGCGAATAAACTTCGCATGGTTGCCTAAGCAACTCCTTGTTCTCACCTTCCATATATTTCTCAATTATTAATTAATTATTTTAATATATTAATTGGTTAATAATCATCAAAGCGGGAGCTTTTCTTTTTGTTCGTGAACATAACCGATTTCGGCATCGCAATGAGGACAGAAACGATGTTCTCCGGGTAAATAACCGTGTTTGGGACAAATGGAAAAAGTCGGACTTAAAGTATAATAAGGTAATTTGAATGACTCTGCCACCTTTCGGACTAATTTTTTGGTACTTTCAATATCAGGCATTCTTTCACCCAAAAAAACATGGACAACGGTACCACCGGTGTATTTTATTTGTAATTGATCCTGTTTCTCTAAAACATCAAAGATATCAGAAGAATAATTAACCGGAAAATGAGTTGAGTTCGTATAATACGGAGCTGATCCGCGATCACGGAAATTATCCTCGTTAGCAACCACAATATCCGGATACATTTCTTTATCTCTTTTGGCAAAACGATGGGTCGCACCCTCAGCCGGAGTGGCCTCTAAATTATATAATTGATCATCTTCTTCTTGAAACTGTCCCAAACGTTGCAACATAAAATCCATAATCTTAACAGCGAGCTCTTGACCCTCTTTTGAGGTTAGTGGTTTGCCAATAAAATTAATAATCGCCTCATTCATTCCGTTGATACCAATAGTATTAAAATGATTTCTCCAATATTGACCAAATCTTTCTTTAATATCACTTAAATAAAAACGAGAATAAGGATACAGGCCCATATCGGTAAAATTCTCCAAAATCTGACGCTTTAATTTTAGAGACGTTCTGGACATGTCCATAATTTGTGACAAGCGAGAGAAAAATGCCTGTTCATTACCTTTTGATAAATAACCAATTCTTGGCAAATTAACCGTGACCACTCCGATTGAGCCGGTCAAAGGATTAGCCGCAAACATTCCACCGCCTCGCTTTCTTAGTTCCCTATTATCTAAACGCAAACGACAACACATAGAACGAGCGTCTTCGGCCTTCATATCAGAATTAATGAAATTAGCAAAATATGGTATGCCGTATTTAGCGGTCATCTCCCAAACCGGATTCAGGATTTCATTATCCCAATTAAAGTTCTCTGAGATATTATAAGTAGGGATGGGGAAAGTAAAAACACGACCCTTAGCATCGCCCTCCATCATCACCTCAGCGAAAGCTCGATTAATCATATCCATTTCGCGCTGGAATTCTTTGTAGGTCTCGCGTTGGGGGATGCCACCGATTAATACCGGTTCATTGGCTAAAGTTGAGGGGCACGACAAGTCAAAAGTAAGATTAGTGAAAGGGGTTTGAAAACCGACTCTAGTCGGCACATTCATATTGAAAACAAATTCTTGAATAGATTGTTTCACCTGACGATAATCAAGGGCCTCAAAACGAATAAATGGGGCTAATAAAGTATCAAAATTAGCGAAAGCTTGAGCGCCGGCCGCCTCACCTTGAAGCGTATAGAAAAAATTAACTATTTGACCTAAAGCCGCACGAAAACGCTTGGGTGGTTTTGATTGAACTTTGCCATCAACACCGCCAAAACCCAAACGCATTAACGCTTGTAAATCCCAACCACAACAATAAACAGCTAAGATCTGTAAATCATGCAAATGAATAGTGCCATCATTATGAGCATTACGAATCTCAGGTGGATAAATCTTGTTTAACCAATAGTGAGCTGAAACAGCTGAAGCGACGTGATTGTTTAGGCCTTGTAAAGAATAAGCCATGTTGGCATTTTCTTTAATACGCCAATCCATCTTTTTCAAATAACCCTCAATAATATCATTAGAATCCAATAATTCTTTCAATTCTCTTAAACGGGCATGTTGTTCGCGATAAATAATATAGGCCTTGGCCGCTTTTACTAAATCTTCTTTAATCAAAACCTCTTCAACCACATCTTGAATTTCTTCAATAGCCGGTATGGAACGGGGATGAAACTTATTGTTAATAATGTGAACCGCCTGATCTGATAATTTTTCAGCCAAAGCATCATCTTCACGCCCAACAGCCACTAAGGCCTTATAAATAGCGGTGGTAATTTTCTTTTGGCTAAAATCACTAATTTCTCCGTTTCTTTTCTTAACTTGCTTGATTTGTGTTTCCATAATTTAAGGTTTTTAAAAGGGGGCCGACGGCCTTTAAATTAGCTTCATTATACCTGTCAAAATTATTTATGTCAAAGCCAAAAAAAATGACTAATCATAGCGTTTTTTTATTATTAATTTAATACTAAAAAAATTATCCACAGCCACTAAATAAGAAAAAATAAAAAAGCAATAAAAAAATAAAATCCCTTATTTATGGGGATTTTATGATTATTAACGACTAATAATTATTTCATTTTTTTTCTAATGAAGCTCGGCAATTCCAAATCTTCATCATCATTTTTTTCATCTTCCGACACTGAATTAAAAAAGTTTTTTCGCGGTGCATTATTCACACTTTCCTCTTCATCATCATCTTCTCTACTCACGGGCTCTACCGGCTTAAAATTACCCCCACGTCTAAGCACTGTCGGCACATCAAAGTCATCATCTGAATCATTGTATTTGTTAAATCCAAAAAAACTTTTTTTAGGTTCCTCGGGCTCAATCAGCGATTTTGTTTTGACTTTTACTTGGCGATCTTCGGCTTCATTAAAATCAAGATTTTTTTTGTTTTTTTCTTCATCGCCTATTGGTTTTTCTATAAAAATATTATTAATCTTGTTGGTCCAAGAATCTTTTTCTAATGACTTGGTTGGTTTTTTATTGAAAGTACCACCAAAACCGGTTGCCACCAAAGTGACCCTAATCTTATCTTTTAAAGTTTCATCAATATTGGCTCCAAAAATAATTTTGGCATTTTCATCAGCTCCACTGGTAATAATAGAAGCGACTTCATTAACTTCGCTGGCCGCCAAATCTTTACCACCGGAAATCACAAACAAAACACCACGAGCACCATCTATGGATAAATCTAATAAAGGAGAAGATACAGCGTTTTTGGCTGCCATTGAGGCGCGATTTTCTCCGCTCCCCTCACCAATCGCCATTAAAGCCGAACCGGCATCTTTCATAATTGCCTCAACATCAGCAAAATCAACATTAATTAATGAGGGAATTGTAATAATTTCCGAAATACCCTGAATGCCCTGGCGTAAAATATCATCAACTTCTTTAAAAGCATCAATGAAAGAAGTTTTTTGATCAATAACTTGCCAAATCTTTTCATTAGGTATGGTAATAATAGCATCTACATTTTGTTGTAATGCTTCTAAACCCTCTTCAGCGATTTTATTGCGTTGCTTGCCCTCAAAAGTAAAGGGCTTAGTAACTACCGCCACCACTAAAGCTCCCACCTCTTTGGCGATCTGCGCCACTACCGGCGAAGCGCCGGTTCCAGTTCCACCACCTAAACCACACGTTATAAAAACCATATCAGAATCCTTGAGCATCTCTTTAATGTCAGAAAGACTCTCTTGAGCCGCCGCCAAACCGACTGAAGGATTCATGCCTGCGCCCAAACCCCTAGTTATTTTTTGTCCGATATGTAATTTGTTTTTAGAGGTGTTGTGATGCAAAGCTTGAACATCGGTATTAATAGCAATATAATCAATACCTCTAATTTTAGAGGCGATCATTCTATTAATTGCCGACCCTCCCGACCCTCCTATGCCGACGACTTTGATTTTTGCTACGGTTTCTATTTCTGGTTTTACTTCTGGCATAAGTTATATATTACTGATAAATTAATAAGTTGATTAAAATTTAAAATTATCCAAAAAAGCCAAATAAAAATTCAAAATATTTTGATTTAACTCTTGAGCTGACAAAGAAACAGAAAACATCATACCATTAGCTTTAAAATAAATTTTGTATTCATCCAAATCAGCGGCTAATAATTTTTGTACTCTGAAAATCGCCGGCTGACCGCCAATTTTGGCTTGATCAGTAGAAGTAGAAACACTAACCGATGGTTTGCCTTCCCAAGCAGTTTCATTGATTTTGTCAATTTCAGAAACAAAACGATTCAAATCTTTTGGAGTTTCTTTCCAGTTAATCATCAATCTGGTTGAGGTGGCGGAATTATCAGTTAAAGTTATAACACCATCACTTTCTTCTAAAACTAACTCCGAGGGATATTTAAAAGAAAACAATGGCTTGGTTGAAGTTGTATTTTGTTCGGTGGAGGTTGCGTCTGTAGTTGTCGGATTTTTGACTTCTATCATTATTTTTGATTCATAAAGATTCCAATTAGCTATCGGATCCTCTTGAGGTTGTTCGGCTGGTTCTTCAATCAAAGATTCTGAGGCAACTCCCGGGGTTAAAGAGGTTAGATCTTCTTTAATATAATGATCATAATAAAACCAACCAGCCACACCCAAAACAACTAAAAAACAAACTAAAAGAAAAAAATTAAACAAAGCGAAACCCGATCCCGAATTTTTTTTCGAAGAAGCAGATGATTCAAATTGAAACGATGATTCATTGGGAGCAGTAAAAATTTCATCAAGAGCCATGATTTTTTCTTTTTTTCGACTACGGGCAGTTTTAGCAGTTTGTTTCTTTTCTGGAGTTTGCTTGGTGGATATTCTTGGCATATTTTTATGGTAAAAATGATTTAAAGATATTTTTAATACCGTCAATGGCATTATCTATTGTACTAAAGTTAGAAATAAAACCGGAACGGTCTTTTTTAGAAACCATCTGACTGCCCCACAAAACCAAACCGACAGCGGTAGTAAAAGCGGGATCAGAAACTTTATCTAAAGAAGAGATTAAATCGTGCGGATAACCGATTGAAGCGGGCAAATGTAATGAATTTTTCGCTATTTCCACAATACCATCTAATTTTGAGCCACCACCGGTAATCACCGCGCCAGCCGGCAAACGACCGGAACGACCGATTTTTTTCAATTCTTTGTCAACTTGATAGAAAATCTCTTCAACTCTGGCTTCAATAACTTCGGCTACTTGTTTTTTAGAAAAATAACCCTCTTCAATACCGCCGACAGAAGCGAATTTCATTTCATCATGGCGTTTAAACTCTTTGACCAAACAACTACCTTCGCGAACTTTGATTTTTTCTGCAGTATCAATAGAAATTCTAAACAACAAATTAATATCAGAAGTAATGTGGTCAGAACCCATCGGAATAACCGCAGTATGAATCAATTCACCCTCTTCAAAAACCGCTATGGAAGTTGTTCTTCCGCCAATATTAACTACCACCACGCCCAAGTCCTTTTGACGATTAGTTAAAACGCTTTCAGAGGCCGCCAAAATAGATAAAACCAAATCATCAATCTCGATGCCGGTACGATAAATGCTATTAGTTAGATTTTTAATTTGTGAGGTAAGTCCTTGAATGATTTGAGTTTCTACTTCTAATCTGATGCCGGTCATACCCACCGGATCTTTAATGCCGGTCTGAGAATCAACAGTGAAGCTTTTGGGAATAACGTGGATGATTTCATAATTAGGAGGAGCAGAAACTGATTTGGCATTTTCAACCACTCTTTCAACATCCGCTTCTCTAATCTCACCATTAGTTTTGGACACGGCCACTACTCCGCGACTTTCACTCATATTAATATGACTGCCATTAATCGCAACCCAAGCATGACTGACAGAACGGCCAATCATTCTTTCGGTCTTTTCTAAAACTGATGAAATAGAAGAAATGGCATCGTCAATATCCACCACCAATCCCTTGGAGATTCCTTTAGAAGCACCTTCTACGGCGCCGATTATTCTGATTTTTGTTTCTTGACGCGGTTGTTCGCCCACCACCATTCTAATAGCGGTTGAGCCGATATCCAAACCGACAATCAAATTATCTTTAAGCATTGCGGAGATTTTTTTATGACTTTATCAATTATAACATTTTTATGATTAATTAGCAACAAAGCGAATGAACACAAAACTTGTTCAAGCAAAACTCAACTGTTCAATAATTGTTTTTTCAAAATCAAACATTTGTTTGGCAATTTTTGAACTGACACCTTCATGCTCATAACCCAACAAATGAGACAAACCATGAATCAACAAACGAGCGAATTCATAATCATTGCTCCAACCATAATCAGATGCCTGTTTTTCTAAAACCGGATAACAAATAATAATCTCTCCTAATTCTCCGGCCTCTTCCGGCAAACAAATATCAGAATCAATTTGAGCAAAACTTAAAACATCAGTTGGTTTATTTTTTCCACGATAAGAAAAATTATATTCGGTAATCTCTTTTTCATTAGATAACATTAAGGAGACCAAAAATTTGCTCTCCAAATGAGCTTGACCAACAACAACTTTAATAATTTGCTTAATTAGTTGTTTGTTAAGAGTATATTTGTGTGGATTAGCAATCTCTATTTTTAACATAAATTAAAGGCAAAGTCGCGGTGATTGTTGTGTTTCATTAATATAACAATCCACTTGACGACAAGATTTTCCGGCTACGCAATCATTATCATCTTCACAAATTTGATTATAGCAATACCCCTCCAAATCAGAAGTACAAGAATTTTCTCCTGAAACCAAAGAACCGCAAGCGGTTTTTTGACAAAATAACAATGGCTCGGAACACTTGCCCCAACTAACAACTGAAGCGGTACCCAATCCTCTGGAGTTATTTTGATTAGAAGCTGTTTCTTTGTCGGCTATAATTGACATGCTTTTAATCATCATATTTAAAATTGCCGGATAACGAAATTCATTGTTTCTACCAGTTAAATACTCAAACACATACATTCTGTCTTTTATTGAACCGACTAAATAAGCGGTTAAACCATCGGGTGAATAAATTCCCGACAGAGTCCCCTGACGATTATCAACCAACTTCAATCGACTAACAATAGTTTCGGGATATTGTCTCAAATACCAAGACATCGCTGACAGACCATCAGGATTAGCCCGAAGAGAAATCTTAATCACCTCGCCTGTCGGCAAAGAAATTAGAGTTTGCTTGTCATCTTTAACAAAAGAAGCGCGCCACTCTTTGGGATAGACCAAAGAATAATTGCCCGAATCAAAATTAGTGCTTAAAGAAATTATAAAAGGAGAATCGGTAATGAGCGAACTGCCGGCTTTGGTTGGATTATAGCCATTAGCTACCTCAACGCCATCACGATAACCATCACCATCAGCATCGGGATTGGTTGGTGCGG
>CAZYUN010000011.1:0-15671 GCA_964650755.1 uncultured Gammaproteobacteria bacterium | reverse complement strand
TTTTTCCCATACCGGTTTTACCAATAATATACATATGGCGCCTACGATCAGTTCTCTTGATACCGAAGGGCCGATTAGCATTACGATAATTTGTTTGTCCAAAAATTGTAATATCAGAATTGTTTGATTCGGGCATATTTGAATCTTTAAATTAATTTAATCATTTAAACGAAGGGTAAATTTGATGGCGGAGCGCCCTTAGTATTATTATTGGGATTAGAAACGCCAACAGATGGCGAATTATCAGTTGAAAATTGAGGGCTGGAGGCACCACTTAATGGCTTGGGTGGCGCTACGGGCTTAGAATTAGTCATTAACGGTTCTACATCAATAATTGAGCCAGAATCATCATTATAATCATCTAATGGCCCCATGGGCTTAACAGGAGCAATTCTGGGCGTTCTATCGGCTACCGGCGTTGGCGCTACCCGACTATGATAAGGCAAACGAGTTGGCGGAGCGCTCTTTTTACTTTCAATTATTTGAACTTGTGAGGCCTTAACTGTAACAACTGGAAAATGCCACAAAGTAGCCAATTCTTCAGGATTAAGATAAGTGGTCTTTTCATCTTGATTGGACTCACCGTCAGAAGAACTACGTTTACAATACCAACGCAAAATACGATTTTGTTTAGTGGCAGTTCTTTGGTTAACAAAAAAATAATCCGCTCCGGTTTTTGTGTAACCACCCGGCTTAAAACCATTGGAATTTGAAGTATTAAATTGTTGTAAAGCACTCATTACTCCAGCCACCCCACGAGTTTTAGAAAAAACTTCATTTTTACCCAAATAAACCATTCTAAACTTAACTTTAAATTGATGTTTAGAAAGTTTTTTTTCTACTTTTTCTAACAATGATCTCTCACCCGGACTCATCTTTAACATTTTAAATTGATCTTCTTCTTTCTTTTTTTCTGATTCTCCAGACAAATCTATACCGGTAACTTCCCTTAAAATCTCGTTACCAAAACCAGCAACACCCTGAAGTGGTTTATTGATAATATCAGTGGGATCAAATTTTTCTGGGGTTTTATAAACCTCGCGCTTTAAATCAGCTATAACCTTTTTTACTATTTCGGATTTCCAATACGGAGCTTCGCGCGGTTGAATCACTAATTGTAACCACAATTGTTCGCCCGAATGAAGCTTGTTCATAATTTCTAACATACCACCAATCGGATCTAAAAATTGCTGAGTTAAGCCATGTTCAAATTCTTCATAAGTACGAATAGGAAAAGGGTATTTTTGAGTTAAGACAAACTCCGTTCCCCATAATTTATAAATCGGATTGGGGAAGGTGAGGTCTTTAAAGGGTATGGGTTTACCCTCTTGATCAGTTAACTCAGAATCATAATCAACATAATCGGAAATTTCAGTGATTTCAGCATCAGGATATTGGGCATAAACTGCGGATTCTACAAAATCACGAAAATGAGATGGGGTACGAATTAAAAATTTGATATAACCATCGATACTGATAAGTTCAAAAGAAAAGCTTTCAATCACCTTACCGGTCCAATATTTGTCTAACAAGTTAGGACCGGAAAAAGCTCCGGCTAAAGACG
This sequence comes from uncultured Gammaproteobacteria bacterium, assembly GCA_964650755.1. GTDB lineage: Bacteria > Patescibacteriota > Patescibacteriia > 2-01-FULL-39-33 > 2-01-FULL-39-33 > CAISTG01. Next base: position 14,107 of record CAZYUN010000011.1, on the reverse strand, counting down.
CAAAAATACCCTCTACCGCTTTTGGTGTTTGTTCATTATTTTTGGGAATTTCTATCGCCAACAAATTAAATTTCCATTTACTAACAAACTGTCCCGAACGATAATCTAAAAAAACATATTTATAAATACCCCAAGTATATAACAAAACCAAAAACACCCAACCGCCTCTAAAAAAAATCAAAAGTGACATCGTTAGAGGATCTTGAGAGGCAAATTCCAAAAAACCGGCTACCATTCCTGATGCCACCAAATAAGACCAAAAATCAGCCACTAACTGATTAAAATCTGGAAATAATTCCACGCCCATAAGATAAAGCTATTATTTAATATTATAACACATTAATCATTAAGCTACAAAATAATTATCAAAAAAAAATAAAATAAAAACGCCAGTGAGATAATCAGCAAGCGTTTTTATTTTATTTTTTAATTTCAGTCGATATGACGACTAAATAATGATTAAAGATTTTCGGAAGTATCTTCTAATGCCTGTTCAACCTTAATTTCTTCAACTTCTTCTAAAAAGTATTTATTCTTTTGATTCTTTTTAATTCTTTTATTATTCATCAATGACAAATAAACAGTTGATGGTTTAACATTTCTTTTAGCTAAAACTTTTTCGATAATTTCATCTTTGGTCAATGGTCCATCAACTTTTAGGATATCTTCAATAACATCACCAACGTTACCCGGTTTATAACCCCATTCAGATAAAGCATAAATACCACGACCAACCAAAACATACTTTTTATCCAAAATCAATTCATTATGAACGGTTGGAGCATAAGCAATCTTGCCATCAAAAGCGTTTTTGTTAATTTCATCGGCGATTTCAGTAAAATGCATTGGGCGACCGGCCTTTTTTAGGGTTAAATAAATTTTATCATTAATTTTTTTCGGTCGGACAATACCCCAAGAAATCAAACCCCAATTATCAAAAATATCTTGTTTGATTTTTCTAGAAGCGCGTAAATAACTTTCTAAAATTTTATCAATATCATCATCGGTAGCTTCTAACATGGTGGTTAGATTCATGATTCGCTCTTTATTGGAATTATAAAATTCAGAAGATTTAAAATTATCAATCAGTGTTTCTAATTTCACCGGTTCGCCTTTATTTTCTACAATAGAAACCATTTCTGTAATCACTAATTTTAAGAAATCAGCATCAGAAGAACCGACTTTCCATAAATTATTAAATTCTTTGTCTTGATATACTCTATTGATGTTTTCAGAAAAAATATACTCAGCCAAAAATAACAAAGAGTTTTCAGCATCCGGATGAGTAATCATATAATTAAAAACATTCTCTAAGAAAAAACTCTCTTCCATCACGCCACCATATTGCTCCAATAATTGCAAAACCAAATTTTCGGCCTCTCTAATATCTTCTTTGAGCTCTCTTAATTCTTTTAATTTCTTAATTGAAAGGTTTTCAATTTGACGCACACGTTCGCGAGTAATGCCATAATGCTGGCCAATCTCCTCTAAAGTGTGTTTTTGGGGCTCACCCAAACCAAAACGACGGGTAATAACTTCCCTTTCTTTTTCGTTTAAATTTGATAATAAAACATTCAGAGTTTCGACCGGATTAAAGGTAGCCAAACCTTCTCTGAACTTATTTTTTCTGACTTGATCTAAAATTGACATAATTTAAATATTGGTTTTTTTGCTAAAATTAAACAAAAATATCAAAAAATAATTTTGTATAACTTAATTATATCAAAAAAAAATGAATTTGTCAATAGCTGTCAATTAACAACCGCATTAAACCATATTATACAAAAATTGTCACTAATTAACCCATACACAAACTCATAAAGCAATTACAATCAGAAAATTGATTGCCTTATGATAAAAAAACAAAACCCGTCAAAATCAACGAGTTTTATAACACTAAATATAAATAGAATTATGGCAAAAAAATTCTAAAAACGACCGCGAGAGATTTCAGTCCTAATTTTTGACATCAAAGACAAATAAAATTCCAAATTATTGATAGTTGCCAGTCGCATTCCCAGTGGCTCTGAAGTTTTAAACAAATGATGTAAATAAGATTTGGAATATTTTTTTAACATGGTTTTATTAATCGGAGAAAAATCTTTTTTATAAGAAGCATTTAAAATATTGATTGTTTCATAATCAAACCCCGAACCGCGCCAACAATACAAACGGCCATGTCTGGCTTCGCGCGTGGGAATAACGCAATCAAACATATCAACACCCCGCTTCACTGCCTCTATAATATTTTCCGGCGTGCCCACGCCCATTAAATAACGTGGTTTGTCGTTTGGCATTTGCGGAGTTAAATAATCCAAGACCTGATACATTTGTTGATTGCTTTCACCTACCGCCAATCCTCCAACAGCATAACCGTCAAAATCCAAAGCAGTTAATTGTTTTAGTGATTTTAATCTCAAATCTTCAAAAATACCGCCCTGAATAATCGCAAAACGCAATTGTTTCAAATCTTTAAACTCTTTTGTTTTTAATATTTTTGACGCCTCTTTAGCCCAACGATGAGTCATTTCAACTGCCTCGCTAACTTCTTGATGATCAGCAGTTGAAGGTGGGCAAACATCTAAAATCATCGCAATATCTGAACCGATAATTTTTTGAATTTCTAAAACTTTTTTGGGAGTAAGTAGATGCTTTGAACCATCCAAATGAGAACGAAACTCTACCCCGGATTTAATAATTTTTCTGATTTTAGATAAAGAAAAAACTTGAAAACCGCCCGAATCAGTTAGAATCGCGCCTCTCCAATTCATAAAATTATGCAATCCACCAACATTTTTTAAAACCTCTAATCCCGGAGTCAAATAAAGATGATAAGTGTTTGATAAAATAATAGGAGAACCGAGTTGTTTTATTTCATCAACCGACAAATTCTTCACCGCTCCTTTGGTGGCGATCGGCATAAAAAATGGAGTAGTCAAAACCCCATGAGTGGTTTTTAGTCGTCCCAAACGAGCCGAGCTTTTTTTTGATTTTTTTAATAATTTAAAAGACATCTTGACAGAACAATTAATTGTGATAGGATGCTAACGGAACCTTGACTCAACTCGTGGCCACAACCGAAAGGCAAAGAAAAATGAAAACGCAACGTGAATATCTTGATGCAAATGACAAGAAATTCAAAATGACAACCACTTATTCGCTATTATTTATTTTCTTCCTGTTTGGTTTGATCAATTTCTTTTTTCTTGATGATGCGATTGCCTTATTAGAAAATTTTTCCATCTTTAAGATAGTGATCTTGTCAACTGTCTTTGTGGCCTTTGTGATTGGTTATTTTATCACGATTTCTGCTACCTATATCGGCAAAAAAATCGATAAATTAAGAACCGAACTCATCGCCATCAAAAACATATTAACATGTCGCCTAAAATGAACCCAATACTCCGAAGAGAACTTCGGAGTTTTTTAATCCCTCACTAAAATAAATACTATTCAACTACACCACTTAATTTTCCTAAAATCGGATCATCAAAAGCGGTGGTTATGGCCCTAACTGTTTTGTTAATATCAGAACCGACATCAATATCTTTAGCCGACAACTTAATTTCAGGAACCAAAACCAAAACTCTACCGAAATCGCTTTCTTGAGGCGTAATACTGACATTAAAATTAGCACTCGCCCCCTTAGCTGTTTTAGAAAGTTTAGAAATTCTCCACAAAACCTTATGCGCCGATCTATCATAAACCAAACTACCGGTATCAACATCATCTTTATCATCCCAAGAAACATTTTTTGGTAAAGATAAAGAAACAACAATATTAGCAATATCGTGTAGATTATTAGCTAAATCAATTTTAATATTATAAGATGACGGTTCGCCGATTTTGGGAGTGATTGGTCCGGCACCCAAAGGCAAATTATCATCATTATAATAGCGAGCTTGAGCCGATAACGATAAATCAGAATTAATAGAGTTAATAATCGGCTTCAGAGTCACTTCACTCGACTCATTATTAACGTTTTTAAAAGAAGCAGAGATTTTATTTTCGATACTAAACTTAGTAATCGTCTGCCTATTAATATCTTCTAAATCCTTAACTCTTATCGTCCAAGTAATTTCCCCCTCCTCTTGTGCTCTTAAAGACAATAATTTAGAAATCTCTTTGCCCGTCCAAGTTATTTTATTGTCTTTTATCTTGCCTCCGCTAACCTCAGAAATTGCCGACCAATCAAGTAATTGAGAATCTAAAAAAGCAACCAATTCAATATTTTTAATTTCTTCGGTAGAGGCGTTTTTATAGGACAAAGTATAAAATAAAGTTTCGCCGAAACCAATTGGTTGATCTTGACCCGAACCATTAATAACTAAAGAGAGCTTTAATTGGTCACGCACTACGGCCGTATTAAAAGTTTGCTCAGCTAAAACTATCTTTTCTCCCAATTTATTTTTACTATTAACTATCACCGAAAAAATATGATCGCCAGAATCATCAATAGCTGAATAATTTCCGGAAATTATTATTTCTTTAACTGAAGAAGTTGCGGTTGTTTCAATAGATGAGGTGGCTAAATTAGAAATTTCCCAAATATTATCAGAACCGTCTTTAGGTTCAATTGATGCCTTCTCATAAGAAAAACGCTGGGGATAAGTAGCCACAACCTCCAAATCATTCAAAATATCTTTGCCAAAATTATTCAATTTTATTTTATAATCAATTTTTTGATTAGCCAAAATCTTTTCCGGACCCTCTAAACTTAAAGATACTACCGATGAATTAACCCCCAAATCTACTGTATCTTTTTGTTTGAAATCGGCGTTGAGGTTTTCGGGCTTAAAAGTAAGTGTTCCCGAAAGCGAATTCACCGAACCAATACCGGCAGTCAATTTGGCTGTAAAAACTATTTCTTTGCTCTCCCCCACTTTTAAAACACTAAAATCCCACAAATTGTTTTTTTCACCACCGGACTGAATAGTACTGGAAACATATTCAAAACCTTCAGGATACTGCAGTTCAATATTTAAATTATACAAATTAACCTTTTCTTTGTTAGTAATTAAAATTCTATAATCCTGCTCTTGACCGGCCACAACCGCAATCGGTGGTTCTATTTTAAAGGTTATTTTTTCATTAGTGAAAGTGTCATTAGTAAAGTTAGAATAAACCCAAAATCCGGCAATCGCCGAAATTAATAAAATAAAAAGCGAGATTGTTAAAAAATAAAGCAACTTTTGCCAAAATGGCTTGTCTCCAGTTTCTAATTTTGTTAAATCGGGAATAGTCCCATCTTCATTAGTATAAACACTAGCCAAATCTCTTTGGATAGTATTTGTCTTTCTTCCAACAAATCTAAAATTCTCAGTTAAAGTTCGGCGTTTATTTTTTTTGATAATATCGCCAGCCAAATCATCTTGCATAGTAGAAATTTTAGACAACATCGGATTTTCTTCAGCTGATTCAATATCATCTTTGATTTGTTTTGAAGAAAAAAGTTTCATAATGATAATTAAAATTATTTTTCTGAAAAATCCACTAAAAAAGTTTTATCGGATTTAGAAGTAGCTCGTAAAACCAAGGGATTGCTATTATAGGCATCCAACTCCGGGCTACTATTAATAGCTACTAAAGATTGTGGATAAACCACCTCTAAAACAAAATCATCAAAGCTTCGGCCGGATTGCTTTTGATATGTCAAGCTGTAAATTACCTTTCTTTTATCAAAAATATCAGCCAAACCACCTATCAAGCCATTAGAAGAAGCAATTGATTTAATCTTAAAAGGCAATTGATATACTAAAAGAATTTCTTCAGTATCTCCGGGATTAAGTGATTGCCAATTAGCAAATACAGTTTTGTTATTTTCTTCATAAATTAAAGTTTTTGAGGACTCATCCATAACAGCTGACCGCTCGGACTCAATATTGGGTAAAAATTCAACATCAGTTTCGTATTTTTTATAAACACTATCGGGCAAGGGTTCAAAACCAATAGCTGAAATTAATTTACTGCCAAGTGGCGCATAAAAACGCAAATAAGAATTATTTTTAACTCCGGTAAAATAATTGCGACCACTACCATTGTGACTGCGTTCAACTAAAACTTTAACAATAGCGGTAGAATCTTTCTGAATTTCTAAACGATAGTTTATTTTTTGACTAATAACTTCATCGGTTTTGCCACCGCCGATATTAGTGTTATTGAGATGAAAATAATCCTGATGATTAGTGGCCATCAAGCCCGTCCAACCATAACGCGAAGCAAAATCTTGATCCTCAGCGCGACTAAAATAAAGTTGAATTTCTTTGTTTTTCAATCCCTGATCTAAAATTTCAGCTAAAGTAAAAAAATTTGAAGGTTCAATAGACATTAATCGTTCTAAAGCCAAAGGCGCCAATTCTCCCAAAATCTTTTTTGGCTTAATTTTATCTTCGGCCTCTATTTCAATACTGTTTTGCAACTCCATTTCAAAATTATCAGCACTTAAAAGCTTTTTGTGTTCGGGTAAATAAATCGGTCCTGTTACTGTTAATAAATCTCCAAAAAAAGAAGAGTTAACCGCTATGACGCCATCAACAGTCGGTCCACCTGATTTTTCATAAAACCACTTAATGTTTTCTGCTGACATTTTAAAATCAGGCCACCAATTTGAATCTTGAAATTCCCATAATGAGGTTAGTGGCGACAGCGCTTTAGGTGAAGCGATTTTTTTTGTAAAACCGGCACGCACATCATAAGTTCCGCCCTCGGGTAAAGTTATTTTTTCTATTTGCCCATTTTTAAAATCAACTAAAGCAAAACTACCCATAAAACCACCGGTCGCCCTCATCTCATTATCATTTTGAAAAACAAACAAATAGCGCTTTAATTCCCTTTCACCCATTACCGCCACTGAAAAATCAGCAATTTTTCTCAAATTATCTAACCCTAAAACAGCTGAAGGTAAAGATTGTTTGAGGGTTAAAAATTCATCTTGATAATCATTGGGAATGTGTTTGATGTTGATTTTTTTTAGATTATCTTCGGCTAAAAGCATTTGATTTACAACCGGTTCCAATTCTACTGAAAAATTTTTGATTTTACTGCTTAAAGACAAATCAGATTCGCTATCAAAATTATTAATCGCGTCCATCAAACCACTGGCCGACAAAGTCAAATGCTCACCCAACTCTAATAAATTAACTCCGCTTTTAATGGTATTTTGAGCCGGAACTATTTCTGATAAAATAGTTACCAATGATTTAATATCGTTTAATTGCTCTTTAGCCGAAACAAAACCCTGATTAGCTGACATAATTTTGTTTTTAGCGGTCGCAAAATCAAACACTCCAACTTCTGAGCTAATATCACCAACACTACTTACCGCTGATTCCGCCTCACCTAAAACTCTACCCCTAACATCAAACACTTTTTCCATATAAGAAAGTGCTGAGACCGAAGATATCAAAGCAATCATAATACCAAAAAAAACAGCTATCGGCTTCAAGGTGGCCGGAGCAAACATAAAATTACCAATCTCCCAACTCAAGGTGTTTTTGGGCCAAGGAATTGATAGGGGTTGAAAATTAATCGGTACACCGCGACGATTAAAATTATCACGCAAATATTTTTCAGCTACTTCTTTGCGTTTAGGTGCCGGCTTAATAATTTTAAATTTTTCTTGATCTTTATTAGAAGATAATAATTCAGCTATAGTTGGGCCATCATCACTAATCGCTAATAAACGACTGATTTTTTCTGAAGCGGACTCTTCAACTGGTTTAGTATTAGAATATTGATAATTTTGGCGTTCTTGCGCTTCTTTTGACAACCAAACAACTTGGTCTTTATCAACATAACCCCAGCGTTTCAATAAAATCGATAATGCTAAATAATTTTTTCTAAAAAAATCATAAGGTAAATACAGTATTTTCAAAAAACCAAGTAATACTTGAAATAATAATAATTGACTGACAATCTCACGACCAGCTGAAGTTGTTTTAGTGGTTTTGGATGTGATGACTTTTTTTTGAAATAAACTATGTGGAGAGGCAAAAATATTTTTTAAACTAGAAAAACTTCTGCAAAAAATTAAAATCTCGCTTTTTTCAAAATCCCAAAAATCAAACAAACCGATTGCTTGAAAAAATTTTCCACCCGGCCAATCCCAATAAAAATCCTCCTGATCTGATGCTTTTTGATGTTCATTTAAATGACTGCTAATCTTTGACAAATCCAACAAAAAAGGAGATCGATAAACATCTAAGGGGCTATCCGCTAAAGCAATATTAAAAACACCCGGAGAAATATTTTTCGGCTTAATAATTTCTCCAATTTTAGGTTTTTCAATACTACTAATGACTTGATTTAATAAAGTATTATTGCCCGATTTTGATAAACTCTCGGCCTCATCAAACAAAATCAGGTTCGCGCGACGCGAACCGGTTAATATTTTCTTTAATTCCTTGGGTAAAGAAAAATCAGCTCCAATGGTTTGAGAACCGATTGAGGCGGTTTTTTTCGTTGTTTTTTTGGTAATTTTTTTTGCCACCTGATAGTTTATATTTAAAATCGAAATTTTCGATTTTAATAATACTGATTTAGTGTTTGATATTTAATAAAAGATATCAACAAACAATTATATTATAACAGGAAATATTTAAAAAAACAAAACAACACTTGGGGATAACTTTAAAAAATCAAAAATTAATTTTTAAATAAATATTTTTAATCTCACCAGCCATCTGAAACCAAGAATAACGGCGCCAATTTTTATCTCCACCAATAACTAATTTTTCTCTTAAGGCCGAATCATTAAGCACAGACAAAACGACTGAAGCCATTTCTTGAATATTTTCTGGATCAAAATAAATAGCACTATCAGCCAAAATCTCAGGCAAACAACTACGATTAGAACTAACGACAGGCAAACCATTACTCTGCGCCTCAAGTGGTGGCAAACCAAACCCCTCTATTAAAGAAGGGAAAACATAAACTGATGCTCTTTGATATAAAGCCGACAATTCCTGATCGCTTAAATAATCAGTAATAATAATTTTTGGCTTGCCTGTTTGATTTAATCCGCTTAAAGCTTCATTCTTCTTAATATAATCAGCGAGCCGACGATAAAAATAATTTATTTTTCCACCCAAAACCAACTGGCAATCCGGCCGAGATTTTAAAATAATTAAAAAAGCATCCAATAATCGCTCTAAATTTTTATGGGGATAAGCCGAGCCGACATACAACAAAAAATTATCAGCCAAATCCCATTTATTAAGCAACTGTCCGCTATTTTCACTAATTGATGGTAAAGACATCCCCTCATACACAACACTGATTTTTTCGGAATTAATTTTTAACAAATCAACAATATCTTGTTTGGTGAATTGAGAAACAGCTATGATTCTTTTAGCGCGACGCGCCACTTGAGCAATCAATAAATTATAAAATAATAATTTGAAACGATAGATAATTGGTGGCAAAGTGGTGGCGCGAGAATCAGGATAATGCGAAATAATCAAATCATGGATAGTTAAAATAAACTTATTAACACAAAAAATCGGCACATTAAAATGAGTAAAATGAATAAAATCCAATCCCCTAAAAGCTAAAAATAAAGGATAAAGAAGTTGTTCGCGCCACCCATAAACTCGAAAGTCAGCTTTGATTTTTTTAAATTTAGGATTTTGCGGTTCATACAATAAAAAACCATCACGACTTAAAAAAATTTCGTAGTCATTGTTGTTATCTATTTTTTCTAGATTTTTAATCAATTCTTCAGTATAACGACCAATGCCACCATGCTGAGTGCCATATAATCTAGCATCAATGCCAATTTTCATACAATTAATTATTTAGTTTCTAAAAAATGTTTTACTTGTTGAGCGGTCTTTTGCCAAGAAAACTCTCGCGCCCTTATTTTCGCTTCGGCCACTAAACTATTTTTTAAAGTAGAATCTTCAAGCAATACTTTAATGGCGCGACCAATAGCTGAAACATCAAAAGGATTAACCAATAGCCCAGTAGAAGCCAAAACCTCAATCTGACCGGAATTATCACCCGCCACCACCGGACAACCTGAGGCCATTGCTTCTAAAATCGGCAAACCAAAACCCTCATAAAAAGAAGGATAGGCCAACGCTTGAGCCAATCTATAAACAGCCGGCTTATCTACCTCATCAAGATAACCCAAAACTTTAATGCGCTGATTATTTTTTAATTTATTTTTAATCTCTTGATATTTCCAACCCCAATTACCCGCCACCACCAAATCACAATCTTCGGGCCAATAAGCCATTGAGTCAATAACACCAGACAAATTTTTGCGTGGCTCAATCGTACCCAAAAACAACACGAATTTTTTTGGTAAAGAATATTTTTTAGAAACAGCTTCTAATTGATCAGCTGATAAATCAACAAAATAATTCTCCCCCACACCCAAGCCGACAACTTGTATTTTTTCTTCAGGCACATTCAATAAATCAAGCAAATCAGATTTGGTAGCATAAGAATCAGCAAAAATCAGGTCCGCTCGTTTAAGAATTCCTTGACGCAAAATTAAATAATGCCATAACTTTTGCCGATAATTAAAAAAATCAGGATAGACCAAAAAAGATAAATCATGGACCGCCACCGCGCTCCGACATTTTTTAGAAACAGAAGAAAAATGAAGATTAGGTGAAAAAAACCAATCACATCCGCCCAATAATTGATCCAAATAAGGCCGAGCTAACCAATTTAAAGATAAATTAAATAATTTATTAGGATAATGAAAATCACGATATTGATAATTAGAGCCGACAAAATCAGGCATCTTAACTAAACGCGAAGAATTATAAAACAATAAATAATCATTCATTTGATCGTTAGCCAACAATTCTTGAAACAAATTAAAAGCATACCAAGCCACGCCCGAGTATTTCTGATCCATTAAACATCTCGCATCTAAACCAATTTTCATATTAATAACATTACAAAAAAAACTAATTATTGATTTTAGAATCAACAAAAGAAGCAAAACGCTTTTTAAAATTCTCCCACGAAAAATTCAAAGCGTGATTCCTGATTGTCATCGGGTCATAAACATCTGAACGAAAACGCAAAATTCGATCAGCCAAATCTTCCCAAATCTGTTCATCAAAAAATTCTCCGGTCACACCCTCCAAAACTGTTTCTTGCGCTCCCCCTCCACGATAAGCAATAACCGGACGACCCGAAGCCATGGCCTCAATCGTCGTAATACCGAAATCTTCTTCTTGTGGATTAAGATAAGCCAAACAATCAGCATATAATTCAGCTTTTTGCGAATCCGAAACCTTGCCTAAAAATTCAACATTCTTTTTAGCGATTTTTTTTAAATGCCGAAACTCCGGACCGATTCCAAAAATCTTGACCGGAACACCCAAACGCGAAAAGGCCTTAACTACCAAATCAAAACGCTTGTAAGGCACTAACCGACCACCGGCTAAAAAATATTTCTTTTCATTTTGAGAAACAAAAAACTTGTCAAATTCTACCGGCGGATAAATGACTTCAGCATCGCGATTATAATATTTTTTAATGCGACAAGCGACGGTCTGAGAATTAGCCACAAAATAATCAACGCGATCAGCAGCCAAACGATCCCAAAGACGCAAACGATTGAGTGTTAACGGCAAAATCTTCTTGATTAACGGATTGACTTTTAATTCTTTAAGATAGTTATGGCTGTCGTTCCAGAGATATCTAGTGGGGGTATGACAATAACAGATGTGTTTGGTATTAGGATCAGTAATCACGCCTTTAGCAAAAGATGAAGCCGATGAAATAACCACATCATAGCCGTTTAAACGATGACTCTCAATCGCTGAGGGCATCAAAGACAAATACCATTGATATTTTTTTACTCCACCTGGTATTTTTTGTAAAAAAGAGTTGTTAATTTTTTTATCATTAAAAAAAGAGTTAGTGTTTTTAGGATCATGAACAATAGTAAAAATCGGGGCTTCGGGATAAAGCTCCAAAAAAGCGCGCAACACCTTTTCAGCACCGCCATCTTGAACTAAATAATCATGAATTAAAGCAATTTTAGCCATAATTTATTTGAGTTTATTTTAACTCAAAAATCAATCAGAAGCAAATCAAATCAGTTAGCGATATTTTTCTTCTGATTTGAAGCGATATGGTGTATTTTTTAGAAATTAAAAAGACGGCAGTTCAACAAGGTTGCTCTGCCGTCGCAAGGTACGGGGGTTAGAGGACGGGCGTGGTAACTTCGGGGTCAATGGGCGTGGTGACTTCGAAGACGACCGGCGTGGTGACGTTGGCGCCGTCCGAGACGATCGGCGTGGTGACTTCGGGGTTGTCAACATCACTTCCCCAACTCACCAGCGTCAACGGCTCCAACTTCAGCTCATAGTCGGGCTGAACCGGAATCGGATCACCGTAGGGTTTGCCCTGCTCGTCACGAAGCCGTTGGCACACCGGCTTCCCGTCGGAGTTGAACAACGGGAACCTGCCCTCCAAATTGATCGAGAGCACACGCTTGCCGGGCACCTCCTGACCACTGACGAAGAACGGGTTGTTGAAGACGCGCACGCGCCAGGCAGCCGACATCGCCAGATTCAAAAACCCGATACGGGCCGAAGTGGCGCTCTCTTCCTTGAGCATCTTCTGCTCGAGATCGGAGTGGGGGTTGCGGTATTCAAACCGCACCGCCGAAAACCGCGCACCGGGATTATTCTGGTTCCAGCGCTCCTGGGCCCAGGCATCCGACAGGAGAAACCCGATTTTCTCCAGATGGGACAGGTTGATCACCGAGCACTTCTCGGTGGGAGCGATGACCTGCTGGCCATTGTTGTGCTGATGTCGCACAAACGACTGGACTGGTCCCTCCTGCTGACGATACCTGATGCCGACCGGCACCACTCGGGCGTTGGAAAACGAAAACTGCACAATCACCATCACGAATTCACGAATACTCACGGCTGTTCTCCTCTTTTAGCCAATTTTGGCTGTTTTGTAGGATCTTTGACTATCGGGCAACTGAGCCCAAGCCAATATATAATTATAGCACACTTAAGAAATTTTGTCAATACCTAATAAAAAATACCTAGTTTTATTATTAAAAATTGCAACACCACCAGGCAATCATTGACAAAAAGATATACATATTATACTTTATATAAAGTTCTTTAAAAAACAATGACTATTCTCAAAATTTGAGAAGTCACTAACCGTAAAAAAACAAGGAGAATTGCACCATGACTCCCATCAATCCCGAACAAACATTAGCTACTGCCCTAACAAAACAAGGATTAATGTCTGGTACTCTATCTGAAGATTACCTGACTCTCTCGGGTTTGGTCACGGCTTGTGATCGCTCTCCCCTGATTTTTGATCATTCTTTTTTTGCCTCATTTATCAACAGTGGCTTCTTGCCAATCGCACAAAAAGAAAACGGCAAGATACTGTCTGTTTTCGCTGTCTGCGCTTATGATTCAAACCCTAGTCAACAAAACAATTGTGGCGCATTAAGAAATCCTGACGATATCGGAATTAAATTTGATGATTGTTTGCGTATCACAGGATTAAATCTCTTTAGAGAGTCAGCATATTTTGTGATTTTGGATTTTAACGCATATCAGGAGTTGATTAAAAATCGTATTTGGGAAAAAGAATCTCGAAAAAATTATCTCAATAATATTGATCCCGAATCAGAATCAGCTGCTTGCGTTGAAGCAATTATAGCCACCGCTGTTAGTTTAGGCGCATCAGATGTTCATATTAAACCAGACCCTAATTTTTCTCCCAAAACACAAGAGCATAAAGTTGTTTTGCATTCCGAAATAGAAGATGATAATCAGCCAAATCAAAATACTCAAAAAATTAGTGGCTTTGTTCAATATAGATTGCTTGGAGTTCTGCATCTGCTTCACGGCCTAACGACAGAACAAATAAGAAAAGTTGTCGCCAAAATCAAAACAATGTCAAATTTGAAAATGGATGAGCATCGCCTACCGCAAGATGGACGACTAATTCTTAATGAAGAAATATTGAAAAAAAATCCATACTACAGTAATTTTGATTTTCGAGTTTCTGTTTTGCCGACGATTCATGGAGAAAGAGTGGTTTTGCGACTACTTAAACGCATGATCAATGGTTATCAAATTGATGATCTGGGTTTCTC
>CAZYUN010000010.1:12560-15964 GCA_964650755.1 uncultured Gammaproteobacteria bacterium | reverse complement strand
ATCTGGGGACTTGATCTTTACTTCTGATGGCCTCAGCGGACCAGCCATCATTAACTTGAGCCGACTTATCGCTGATCAATCAATCCATAACACTAAAATTATTTTAGACCTATTACCACTTAAAACTGAGAAGCAGTTAGATTCTGATTTACAAGCGATCTGGCAATCACAACCCAATAAAACGATTAAGAATTCTCTGATCGAATTATTACCATCAAAATTAATTGACGTAATTTTAAGTGTTACCAAAATCGATCAGAGTAAAAAAGTAAACTCTGTTACTCGCGATGAACGTAAATTATTGGTCTCATTAATTAAAGAATTTTCTTTGACCATTAAGCGCCTAGACGGTTTTAATAAGGCGGTAGTCACTAAGGGCGGAGTTAAAATATCGGAAGTCAATCCAAAAAACATGCGTTCAAAAATTATTGATAACTTATATCTGGCGGGAGAAATTTTAGATTTAGACGGACCAACTGGTGGCTTCAATTTACAGATTTGCTGGACTACTGGATATGTTGCTGGTGAAAATGCTATTTAAATAATATACACGAAAATTAAAGCACTTGACAAAAATAGCAATATTTGATAAGGTAAAAAATCAATTAGCACATTAAACCAACTCAAACAAGAGGTATCGCCATGTCAAAAACACCCACGATCAAAAAAAATCTATTAATGATCTGGAAAGCTGTTTTGGATTTCTACTTGCATCCTCTAGAATTGCCGGCAACACTGCGACCAATTGAACCCAAAACCGACATTCCGACGGCAAAGATGATTTTTTGGAATTGGTATGATTTTATGATAAAAACTGACTGGGATAAACTTAATGAGATAGAGCGAATCCTTGGCGGACAACGAACGCTTCTGGCCATGTATCTTCGTGGCGAACTACCAATCGTTGATTTGGCAGGTGAAAGTTGGGAAGCGGTCAGAAGCGATCTTGAAAAATGTGGCATTACCATACCAAGAGCTTCAGCACAAAACATCGAGATCCCCTTTGATGTGCGTCGCCAAATGACCATCTATTAATAGCAAAACAAACGCCGCTCCAATGCGGCTTTTTTATTTTTTAAGCTTTAAGATGCTTATCAATAGCTTCATTAACTAACTGGTCTGCTAACTTATTCTGTTCTCGACGAACATGGGTAAAGGTAACTTTTTTAAATTCAGACATTAAATTCCAAACTTTTATAAATTGAACTGCTAAATCTTTATCTTTAACTTTGTATTCCCTCTTCATTTGTTTGACTACTAATTCTGAATCCAAAAAACATTCAGCTTCAGTAGCGCCCAATTCTTTAGCTTGAGTCAAACCCAGAATTAACGCTTGATATTCGGCCTGATTATTAGTTGTTTCGCCAATATAGTGTTTAAATAAATGTTCCTTTTCATTAATCTTAACAACGGCACCAGTGCCGGCCGGACCGGGATTGCCACGAGCTCCACCATCAGTATGAATAATTGCTTTTAACATAATTATTGACTTATTGTTTTTAATATTATAGAATAATTCAAGTACTTTTTCAACCACAACTATAAGGAGAAACGTCATGCCTGAAAACGATGAAACCAAACAAGACCAACAATACGGACCGCACAATTTTGGTAGATGGCAAGATTGCGGTGGTGATGCTTCAAGCTGTCAATGTGCTTGTGGAGCATATCATATAGGAGTCGGACAAACTGGCGGTTTTCGTTCAGCACCCAATCCGCTACCAGACCCCAATCAATGTCGTCTGAATCCTATTCTTAATCCGATTTATGGACCGCACAATTTTTTTATTCCCGTTACAGAGCATCAGGGTACAGTCACCAGAGCTCGTTGTGAGTGCGGAGCAGAAATTTATCATGACAACAAACTGGGAAAATTCGTTATTCAGCCAGCACCCAATCCCCTCGACGACCACGAGTTGTGTCGTCTGAATCTCAAATAGAAAACAAACAGCCACTTGCTTAGTGGCTTTTTTATTTATTTAAAAAAATAAATATTTTATTCGCTCGGTCTTAAATCAACAATCTTTAATTGTAATTCACGATTGCCATTCCATTCATTAACCCCAACTTCAAAAACAATATCGATCTTATCTCCAAGATTAAGTTTGGCGCACCAATCACCAAAAGAAAATCCTATTAACTTATGCAAATTATTCAAATTGCCATTTTGCGAAACCATTACCTTTAAATGTTTGCCGTCACTACCGACAGTTTGAATCTTTTCTATATTCAAATGTTTAGCGCAAAAAAGCGGTTTAGGATTGCACTCGCCAAACGGCTCAAACTTTTCTAAAATCTCAATCAAATCCCAATCAATTTCTTCTAATAATAATTCCGCTTCAATATCTAAAGATTTTTCTAATACGATATTAGTCAAAGATTCTTCGGCAATTTTTTCAAAAGCTTGGCAAAAATTATCAAAATTTTCTTGACCCAAAATTGTCAGACCACAGGCCTGAGGATGTCCGCCATAACGCGCCAAATAACGATCTAATTTTTTTAAGGCATCGGTAATATCAAACTCTTCAATACTTCTGCCGGAAGCTACGAATTTATCTTCATCACGAGAAAAAATCAAAGTTGGGCGATGATGCTTATCACACAAACGACCGGCAACCAATCCTAAAATTCCCGCCGGCCAACCAACACCAAGAGCAATCAAGGCCTTTTTATCAGCAGAAATAGAGGGATCAACCAATGTTTCTGCCTCTGACATCGTTTTTGTTGTTAACTGTTGTCTGGTTTTATTGTTGCTATCTAACATCTCCGACCATTTGCTAGCCGATTCAGCATCATCAGCAGTTAAGAGATAAAAAGAAGCTGAAGCATGATTGATTCTACCTGCCGCATTAAGTCGTGGTACAATTCTCCAGCCAATATATTCAGCATCATAAGCTTCTGATTTATTATTCAAACTACGTAATAATTCTTGTAGGCCAATATTTTTAGTTTTATTTAAAACTTTTATTCCGTATTTAACTAAGACGCGATTTTCTTTGACCAAAGGAACAATATCACCAACTGTTGCAATCGCCACCAAATCCAACAACCATTTTTCAAATCCATCGGGCAATTTAATTGGCAAATTCTTTTTTTTCTGTGATAAAATAACTGCTTGTAGAAATTTAAAAACTACTCCAGCACCACATAATTTTGATTCTGGATAACCACAAGATGGCACATTGGGATTAATAATGGCTAATGCCTCGGGCAATTCTAGCGGTTCACCATGATGATCTAAAACAATAGTATCAATACCAGCTGACTTTAATTCAGCAATTTCATCTTTATTAGAAATTCCGCAGTCAACCGTAATCACCAAAGAAAAACCTTGACTAATTATTTGTTGAACAACTTTTTTGTTCAAACTATAACCCTCGCTTTCACGAAAAGGTATATAAATA
>CAZYUN010000010.1:0-12550 GCA_964650755.1 uncultured Gammaproteobacteria bacterium | reverse complement strand
GTCCTAAATAAAACCGCCGTAGAACAAACTCCGTCAGCATCATAATCTCCATAAATCATAATTTGTTCCCCTCTATTAATCGCCTCAAATAATCTGTCTATTGCTAAATTCATGTCACGAAACAGAAAGGGATCATATAACCCGCTATCATAATCAGCCGACAAAAAATCATCCATTTCTTTTTTGTCTTTCAAATTGCGGTTAAATAATAATTGTAAAATCAGCCGATTCATATTCGGAAAATTTTGCGCCCAATCCGGCTCAATTATTGGTTGTAAACGCCAATGCATAAATAAATTTGACAATTATTATAAAAATAGTAAAATTAAATTATATGAAAATAAAACTGACAAAGAAAAAAATCATCAAATACACTTGGGCAATAATCGTTTTATTGATGATTTTTTCAATGGTTTTTTTTAGTTTAGCGCCCATGTTCTAAAATCAATTCAAAACATTATCTGAATCAAAATCGCGTTATTAAAACGCGTTTTTTTATCTTTTTAATACCGCCAAAAAAGCATCCGGTGGAATATCAACTTTACCGATAGACATCATTTTCTTTTTGCCTTTTTTCTGCTTTTCCAATAACTTAGCTCGCCGACTCCAATCACCGCCATAAAGATGCGCAGTTACATCTTTACGTAAAGCTGACAATCTTTCAGAAGCAACAATCTTACCCCCAACCGAGGCCTGAATCTTAACCATAAATTGCTGTCTCGGCAAAGAATCTTTTAGGGTCTCAACAATTTTTCTGCCAACCGGCGTCACTGAATCTTTATAAGTGATTAAAGACAACGCCTCTACTTTTTCTTCGGCTACCAAAATATCCATTTTCACCACTTCGGTTTTCTCAAATTTATAAAAATCATAATTCAAACTAGCATAACCAGAAGAAATGGATTTTAATTTATCATAAAAATCAACTATTAATTGAGTTAAGGGAATTTCATAATGTAAAACCGCCAAATCCTCATCTAAATATTCGGTGTTTAAATAAATGCCACGCTTTTCGGTAGCCAACTGCATCACTGATCCCAAAAAATTTTTAGGTGTAAACAAATCAACCTTCATAATCGGCTCCTCAACATAATTAATATAAGTCGGATCAGGAAATTCTTGAGGATTATAAACCTCTTTAACTTCATTAGAACGCAAATAAACCAAATAAGCAACTGAGGGAATTGTAACAACTAATTCTAAATTAAATTCCCTTCTTAAGCGTTCTTGAAAAATTTCTAAATGAAGCAAACCCAAAAAACCGCAACGAAAGCCAAAACCTAAGGCGCTGGAATTTTCTGGCTCATAAGTTAGTGCCGAATCATTTAATTTTAATTTTTCAATCGCTTCGCGTAAGCGCGAAAAATCAGAACCGTCTTTACAAAAAATACCGGCATAAACCATTGGTTTAACTTGTTTGTATCCGGGCAAGGCCTGAACTGAATGTTTTTGTAGAGTAATAGTATCACCAACCGAACATTGAGAAACATTATGCAAGCCGGTAACGATATAGCCAATTTCTCCCGAATTTAAACTTGCATCTTTAATAAACTTCGGAGAAAAATGACCTACCTCTAAAGCATCAGCGAAACCTGAATTAGCCACGAATTTAATTTTATCACCCGCCTTAATACTACCATCAAAAACTCTGACATAAGCGATAACACCTCGATATTCATCATAAACAGAATCAAAAATAAGCGCTCTTAAGGGATTGTCTGTGTTTATTTTTGGTGGCGGTATAACTTTAATAATTTTTTCTAATAAAGCATCAACACCCTCACCCGTTTTTCCCGAAACAGCCAAAATATCAGATCGATCACAACCAAGCAAATGACAAATTTCTGATGCCACCTTCTCGGGTTGAGCTGCCGGCAAATCAATTTTATTTAAAACTGGAATGATTTCCAAATTAGCATCCAAAGCCAAATATAAATTAGCTAAAGTTTGCGCTTGAATACCCTGAGTTGCATCAACTAGCAAAACGGCGCCTTCAGCGGCATTCAAACTGCGCGAAACCTCATAAGTAAAATCAACGTGACCGGGAGTATCAATTAGATTCAATTGATGCCCCTTGTAAGACATTCTCACCGGGGTTAATTTTATGGTAATACCACGCTCTCTCTCAATATCCATTTGATCTAATAACTGTTCTTTCATCTCCCTTTTAGAGATTGTGCCAGTTATTTCAAGCATCCTGTCAGCCAAAGTTGATTTGCCATGATCAATGTGAGCAATGATACAAAAATTCCTGATTTTATTGTTATTATCAATCATAATTAATGATGTTTTGTTGACTTATAATGTAACATAATTTAGATTTTTTTTCAACTATAAAAGCCGGCTGACAACCGGCTCATCAAACAATCAACTTAACCACGATCCCCTTCAGCCAAATTATCTTCAGCATATATTTTGGCATCTTTAAATAATTTCTTCTTAAACGATTTAATGAAAGCAAATAATTCTGGCAATTTAAAAATATAACCCAAAGCTACATAAACTGCTAAAGCCAGCAATCCGGCAATCATTGCTTGAGACATTAATCCCCAAACCTTGTCAGTCGGAAAAACCCAAGACAGCAACAATAAAACAAAATAAGCGGATAATGAAGATCCTAGCGAAGCAAAAACGATTCGCCAAAAAGACGACCAAATCATACCACCGCCAATAGGTCCCGATTTAATTCTTAACAACAGCATCAAAAATAATAATTCAAAAATCGCTGCCACACCCATCGCCAAAGGCAAAGCCAAGACCCTAAAATCAGCATAACCCCACAAATCATTTAATCTCAATAAAGAAATCAAACAATAAGCAAGATGGCTATCTGATGACATAAATTCAGAAAAACCATAAACCGCGAGCAAATTAACTACCACCGTAGCAAAACCCACCAATAATGGTGTTTTGGTATCTTTAATAGCATAAAACGACCTAATAACCAAGGGGTATGCTCCTTCAGCAAATAAAGCTAAACAAAAAATCGCCAAACATGCTGCTGTCAAACGAGTATCCAACCAATTAAATTGTCCTGAACCTAAAATCAAACGAACTATTTGTGCCCTAAAAACATAAGTCAAGGAAGCGACCGGAATAATAAAAAACAAAGTTTGTTTCAAAGTTGAAGAAAAAATGTCAGCGAATTCCTTTTTTTTATTTTTTGCGGCGTATTCAGAAAGAATCGGCAAAGCAGCTACACCCAAAGAAATACCGAAGACGCCCAAAGGAAAATTTTGAAGATTATAGGCAAAATTATAAACAGCCAAAGAACCGCTGGCCATCGTTGAAGCAAAAATTGTCAAAATAAAAAAATTCAATTGAGAAACACCAAGTGATAAAGTTCTGGGTAACATTAATTTTAAAACCTCTTTAACATTAGCATCATTATGACCGGATTCAGGACGCCACTGCCAGCCAGCTGATTTGAGCGGTAAAAATTGTATTAACATATGCATCAAAGAACCCAAAACGACACCCCAAGCCAAACCAGCAATACCAAGCCATGGCACTAAAAATAAAGCACCAAGAATAATTCCCAAATTATAAAATAAAGGAGCGATTGAATAAATTAAAAACTTTTTTAGCGACTGTAAAATAGAAGAGAAAATAGCCGAGATGCCCAAAAAAATCGGGCTCAAAAACATAATGCGCGACAAGGAAATGACCTCTTGCATTTTTTCCGGAGAAAATCCGGGGGTAATCAAAGCGACAATTTGTGGCGTGAATAAAAATAAAAAACCACACAAAATAATCATAGCAAACAACAAGATATTTAAAATACGGTTCGCCAACAAAAAGGCCTCTGATTTTTTATTTTTTGCGAGTAATCCACTAAAAACCGGAATTAGTCCGGCTGAAACAACTCCTAATACTAATAAATTATAAATAGTATCAGGCAACCTAAATGAGGCATAATAAACATCCAAAACATCACCGGCACCAAATTGGCCGGCTAAAACGCGATCTCTAATAACTCCCAATAAACGACTTACAATAGTTAAAGAACCAATAATAACGGCGGCCGAAGTGACATTTTGCGACTCACCATTAACTCTTTTTATTATTTTGGTTATTTTTTTCAGCATTGGATTTTATAAAATTATTCTAGTATCAACTATTTTAATACCTTGACCAGCAGACAAAACCTTGACCGGATTCAAATCAATTTCTTTTATCTGGGGATTCTCAAACACAAACTGACTGAACTTTTCCAATACTTTAGCCAAAGCATCAACATCAAATGGCTTTTGTCCGCGAGCACCGGTTAGTAGTGGATAAATTTTTAATTCTGTGATCATTTTTTTTGCCGTTTCTAAATCAAAGGGTGCAATACGCAAAACGGTGTCTTTAAAAACTTCAGCATAAATACCCCCCCAACCCAAAAGCACCACCGGACCGAATTGCGGATCTCTTTTAAGGCCAATGATAATTTCCATACCATCAACCATTTCACCCAACAAATAACCCTTAATTTTTGCTTGTTTATTTTTTTTAGAAATATTTTTTTGCATTGTCTGCCAAGCCAAAACAACATCTGCTTCATTATTTAAATTTAAAGCAACTCCACCTATTTCTGATTTATGGATAATATCTGGTGAAACAACCTTTAAAGCCAAGGGGTAACCTATTTTTTTTGCGACTTGTTTGATGTCATCGGAAGAATTAATTAATTCAGCCCGATGCAAAGGAAAATCAAAATTTTTCAATAAATCACGCCCCTCGTCTTCAGTAAGCATTCCTGCTTTAGTTTTTGTGATGATTTTATTTTTTTGAGAAGTGACTTTCTTTTTTATAACTTTTATTTTTTGTTCACGCCAAATCGCTTGTTGTCGCATCAAACCCAATACTTTAACAGCAGAAGAAAGATTATTAAAATAAGGCAAGTGATATTTTGCAAAAACCTGACGTTTAGAAGTAATTGAAGCATCACCCAAAAAACACAAAATAATTGTTTTAGAAGTTTTTTTGCAAGCTTCACCAATATATTTAGCGGTCAATTCTATCTCAGTCATTTTTTGCGGTGTCAAAACAACAATAATCGCATCATTGCTTTTGTCTTCTAATAAGAATTTAAAGGACTCAGCATAACGATTAGCCGAAGCATCACCTAAAATATCAACGGGATTGTGGGTGTTAGATGCTGGTGGCAATATTTTTTTTAATTTATTGATAATACTTGATGGTAAATCAGCTAAAACCATCCCATAACGCGGTAAAAAATCAGTCAACAAAATTCCCGGCCCACCGGCATTAGTCAAAACCGCAACACGATTTCCCTTTGGTAATTTTTGCCAAGAAAAAGCTTTTGCCAAATTAAAAAAATCATCCAAATCATCGGCCTCAATCACTCCTGATTGTTTAAAGGCGGTGCTATAGATTTCTGAAGCCCCAGCCAAAGAACCTGTATGTGATGAAACCGCCCTAATTCCCGCCTCGGTTTTTCCGGCTTTTAGAACTATTATCGGTTTCTTTTTAGTAATAATTGATGCTTGATCAAGAAATTTTCTCCCATTTTCAACACTCTCCAAATAAGCTAAAATAACAGAACTTGATTTGTCTTGATAAAAATAATCTAACAAATCACCTTCAGAAATATCCATTTTATTACCCAAGCTGACAAAATATGAAATACCCAATCCCTGAGCCACCGCCATATCTAAAACTGCTGTTCCTAAAGCGCCCGATTGTGACAAAAAAGAAACATTGCCGACAAGCGGAAGTTGTCCGGCAAAAGAAGCATTAACTGCATTATGAGATGACAAATAACCCAAACAATTCGGTCCCAAGATCCTTAAATTATATTTCTTTTTTATTTCTAATAATTCAGCTTCAAGTTTCTCACCGGCTTCACCGCTTTCTTTAAAACCGGCAGAGATAATTACAAAATTTTTACATCCCCTTTTAGCGCATTCTTCAGTCACACTCAAAACGGCAATCGCCGGCACAACAATAATCGCTAACTCAGGAATTTTTGGAGTTTTTAAAACAGAAGAAAAAACCGCTAAACCCTCAATCACCTTTTCTTTAGGATTGATTGGATAGATTGTGCCTTTAAAATTTTTCTTTAGATTTAAAACAATATCATTACCGACCTTACCGGGGGTAGCGGAAGCACCGATAACAGCGACCGTAGCCGGCGAAAAAAATTTTTTGAGTTGATTCATATAAAGTATATTTTAACATAAAAAAAATATTTTTGAAAATACAAAAAATTATACCCGCAATAGCAATTTAGACAAATAAAAAACGGCCAAGCGAGGTTTTAATTCGCTGGCCGCGTTAGAACACATTAGGGAGTAACGATCTCCACATCAATCGTCAATGTGGTCGAGTTTTCAATCGTCATCACGCCCCCGAAGGAGAAGGTGTTCCAATCAACCATGGACGGAAGCGGAGGGATGACAAGATCGAACTTTTCCCCCAAGATGTCGGTCAGGCGCATGTTGCCACCGATAAAATCAAGTGGCAAGGCGGCGGTAAAAATCACCCCCGTTTCCGGCGAGTAATCCCACCAAACCTGAGACACACGTCCGGTCTCTTCCTCCACAACCGTGTGGCGGAAAATTTCCGTCACCGATCCATAGGTTCCGGGCAAGTTGTTAACCTGGAAATGGAAGGGGTAGACCAACATTGGGCTCAAGTACACCCTGGCGTGGTTGTTCACCCCCGCGTTGACGGTCATATAGTCCCCCCCGCTGAACAAATCCCAGTTCAAGGAATCCTTGAGCGTGGCGGTGATCCGTTTCTGACCCGTCTCCACTTCCGTCATCTCACAATATGCCACTCCGTCTACCACGGGGACGGACACGCTGCGGTACAAATTCCCATTCAGCTGAAATAATTTGACATCAAGGGTGGCTGCCATCCCCTTGATCTCGTCGTAGATCTGGTTGACGCTGAAGCCCTTTTCGACAGCGTTCAGGTTGACCCGGAAAGCGACGGTGCCGTTCTTGACGGTCACCTCACCCACAGAAACAACCTCGTCGGTGACAAGCGGCGAATGATCCGTCGCGAGGCACCCCTGAAGCAGGAACGGGGCGGAGACGACCGCCATCAGACAAAACACCGTCATGCTCATGCTCTTCATCTTCACTCTCCTTTTCTTTTTGAATGTTCACCATTAAATCAACCACATAGTTGACTAATATATTAGTATATCATACTTATTAAATTTTGTCAATAAAATTATCCGCAATATTCAATAAAAAATCTAAATTTGGACAAAATAAAATAATAATAAACAAAAAAGCCAGCTAAATGCTGGCTTTTTTTATATCTAAACTTAACTATGAATTACTTTTTGTTCTTTTCTTTAACCGCTGCATGAGCTGCTGCCAATCTGGCAATTGGCACCCTAAATGGAGAACAGGAAACATAATTAAATCCTTCACGATGACAGAATTCAACTGTTTTTGGCTCACCACCATGTTCGCCACAAATACCAATCTTAAGATCAGCTTTTACTCCCCTACCCTTATTAATAGCAATACGAATTAATTCTCCAATACCCTCTTGATCCAAAACTTCAAACGGATCATATTCATAAATACCTTGAGAAACATATTCTTTCAAGAATTTTCCGGCATCATCACGAGAAAGTCCGGCACCCATTTGAGTCAAATCATTAGTACCAAAAGAGAAAAATTCAGCTCCAGAAGAAACAATCTTGTCGGCCACTAAAGCGGCGCGAGGCACTTCAATCATAGTACCAACCTTATAAGCAATCTTAACTCCGGCTTCAGCCATTTTTTCTTCTACAATCTTAATAACTCTTTCTTTTAAACTGGAGAACTCCTTAGTAGTAGCCACCAAAGGAATCATAATTTCTGGCTTAACCTCAGTAGCACGACCACACTCAGGGCAATTCTTAGCCACACTGATAGCGGCCTCAATAATAGCAGTAACTTGCATATCATAAATCTCAGGATAAGTGACTGCTAAACGGCAACCGCGATGACCCAACATTGGATTAAATTCATGCAAATCAGAAATTTTAGCTCGCAAGGTTCCAGCGTCAACATTCATTTCTCTAGCCAAATCATAAATATCTTTTTCTTCTTTTGGTAAAAATTCATGTAGTGGCGGATCCAATAATCTAATAGTCACAGCATAACCATCCATAGCATGAAACAAGCCGATAAAATCTTGTCGTTGATATGGTAACAATTTAGCCAAGGCCTTTTGCCTACCCTCAACATCAGCCGACAAAATCATTTCTCTTACGGCCTTAATTCTGTCACCCTCAAAAAACATATGTTCAGTTCGACACAAACCAATTCCTTCAGCACCAAATTGTCTAGCAACTTGAGCATCGTGAGGAGTATCAGCATTAGTTCTAACGCCAATTTTTCTAACTTCATCAGCCCAACTCATCAAGGTGCCAAAATTACCTGATAATTCCGGATCTTTAGTGGTCAATCTACCATTAAAAACTTCTCCTGTTGAACCATCCAAAGAAATCCATTCACCTTCTCTTAAAACTAAACCACTATCTTTAATGGTTAAAGTTTTTGCTCTTTCATCAATAATCAAATCAGCACAACCGGCAACACAACAAGTTCCCATACCACGAGCCACCACGGCCGCATGAGAAGTCATACCGCCACGAGCAGTTAAAATACCTTTAGCAGAATGCATACCATCAATATCTTCAGGAGAAGTTTCAACTCTTACCAAAACAACATTTAATCCCGATTGAGCTTTTTCATAGGCCTCAGAAGCGGTAAAAACAATTTCACCAACAGCAGCTCCCGGTGAAGCCGGCAAACCACGAGCAATAACTTCACCATTAGTTTTGGCAACTGGATCTAATTGTTGATGTAATAATTGATTTAATTGATTAGGATCAACACGCAAAATCGCTTCTTCTTTAGAAATCAAACCCTCATTAACTAATTCAACGGCGATTCTAACAGCGGCAGCCGCAGTGCGTTTGCCATTTCTGGCTTGTAAAATATACAACTTGCCTTGCTGAATGGTAAATTCCATATCTTGCATATCACGATAATGATTTTCTACGCGATTACAAGTTTCTACCAACTCATTATAAATTTCAGGCATTTGTTGTTCTAAAGCTGAAACGGGTTGCGGAGTTCTAATACCAGCCACCACATCTTCGCCTTGAGCATTCATCAAATACTCACCATAAAATTTAGCTTCACCGGTGGACGGGTTGCGAGTAAAACAAACACCGGTTCCGGAATCTTCGCCTAAATTTCCAAATACCATAGTTTGAATATTCACAGCAGTACCAATTAAACCACGAATATCATTAATTTCACGATAACGAACAGCACGATAATTATTCCAAGAGTTAAAAACAGCATTGACCGAGCCGGACAATTGTTCTAAAGGATCTTGAGGAAACGGCACTCCCTTAACTTCTAAAATCTTAGCTTTATATTTAGCTACTATTTCTTGTAAATCTTCAGCGGTCAAATCAGTATCGTATTTTGCACCCTTAGTGTCTTTAGCATTTTCTAAAATATGTTCAAAATCAGCATGTTCAACTTCCATTACTACATCGCCATACATTTGAATCAAGCGTCGATAAGAATCCCAAGCGAAACGAGGATTACCGGTTTTGTTAGCCAAACCCAAAACTGACTGATCATTTAATCCAAGATTTAAAATGGTATCCATCATACCGGGTAAAGAAGCGGCTGCTCCAGAACGAACAGAAACCAACAAGGGATCAGAAGCATCACCTAAACGTTTGCCCATTTTTTTCTCTAATTCATCAAGTTTGATAGCAATCTGATCTTTAACCTCCTGCAACAATACTTTGCCACTTTTATAATACAAATCACAAACTTCGGTAGTGATTGTAAAACCCGGAGGAACAGTAATACCCAAAGAGGTCATTTCAGCCAAATTGGCACCCTTGCCTCCCAATAATTCTTTCATGTCTTTGTTTCCCTCTTCAAAGGAATAGACATACTTCTTGTTCTCAGACATACTTTATTTTTTCTTATTTATTTTAAATTTTTTTTAATAATTTATAATTACCATCAGAAAATTCACAATCAAAAGGGTTTGTATTTGCTCGAAAATTATTTTGGTCTTTAAGAAACAAAAAAGCAACGGATCAAATAACTTAATCCATCGCCTATTTATGGAGGAAATAATTTTAAATTTTTGACTTCAGTAATAAGCCCGCTTGAGCACCAATTTGACCAACGACTGAAGCTGAATTTTTTATTCCCCACTCCAAGGCCTCTTTAATGTTTTTATCATAAATCAGAGCTGAAGTCAAGGAAGAACCAAAGGCATCACCCACTCCCAAAGTGTTAACTATTTTTGAAGATTTTGCCTTCATAAAATAATACTTTTTGCCATCAAAAGCATAAACACCATTGGCCCCGTCAGTAATCACCACCAACTTCGGACCCAGCTCAAACAAATACCGCAACAAACCTTTAGTGTCTTTTAATTTTTTAAACTCCAAGGCCTCGTCCCGATTCACCATTAACAAATGAATTGAGGGTAGATATTTTTTTATTTTAGCAATATCTTTTAATTGTTCATTACCCGGATTCCAAACTATTTTCTTTTTTGTTTTAATTAATTTATCAAAAATTTCAGCCCAAGTGTCACCCGGCAAAGAGGTTACATAAAGCCAATCACTCAAAAGCTGTTCGGTGCGAATGTCTTTGGCTGATAATTTGGAATTAGCGCCACGATAAATAAAAGCGATATGTTCTTTGGATTGATTATCAATAGTTAAAACCATAGAAAAAGCGGTCTTTTCTTTTTGATCTAAATTCATTAAAGCGGTTGATACTTTATTGTCTTTAAAATTTTTAATTATCATTCGACCATAATCATCATTGCCAATTTTAACTAAAGCGCAACTTTTTAAACCCAAACGACTGGCTGATACCGCTACATTAGACGCTCCGCCACCAAAAGTCGTAAACACCTTGTCGGCCACTATTTTCGCGCCATATTCAAACGCTAATAATTTTTGTTTGGTAATATTGCCGGTATGAACCAATTCTCCCTCTTTGGAATAAAAAGAAATATCAATGGTGGCCCCGCCAATAGTAATTAAATCAAATTTTTTGCTTTTAGTATTCATATTTATTATATATTTAACATTATATCATAACTATCCCCTCCACAACAACCATTGAGAAATAATTTAATCAGTTGATTTTAAATTTTCTAAATCAATACAATCATCAACTCCAAAATCCCCCACCCTTGTTCTTTCTAAATCAGACAAATAACCACCCACGCCCAAACTTTTTCCAATATCCCTGGCTAAAGAACGGATATAAACTCCGGGTCCGGTTGTTACTCGCAAACGCAATACAGGATAAGAATAATCAGTAATTTCAATTTCTTTAACTAATACTGGTCGAGCTTTTAGTTCTATTTGTTGCCCCGAACGAGCCAATTTATAAGCGCGCTGACCCTCAACTTTAATAGCTGAAAAGGCCGGCGGAATCTGCATAATTTCACCCACAAAATCACTGATAACGTTTTTTATATCTTTAATATCGGGGATTATTTTATTATCAACTGCAGTTTTTTCACCTTCAGCATCATCCGTAGAACTAAAAAAACCAAAAGTTATTTCAGCTAAATATTCTTTTTCTTTAGCCACCTCAGAAGATAATAATTTAGTTCCCTCGCGTCCGGCACCAATTACCAAAACACCTCGAGCCAAAGGATCAAGGGTTCCGGCATGACCAACTTTTTTTATACCCAATATGCGCCTAACTCGAGCCACCATACCAAAAGAAGAAATACCGGATGGCTTATATACGGCAAAAATATTTTTCATAAATAAAATCAATAAATTGAATATAACAAAAAAAACGGAGCAAGGGAAGCCCCGTTCTTTTTGTAAAAAAAATTATAAGCCCAATTCAACTTCAGATAATGTATCACTTTCAAAACCGGTAGTTTCTAATTCTGAAACTTTTTGATCTAAATCAGTTAACTCCTTATCTAAATCAACTTCGGTCATTACCGGCTCTGTTTCAATTTGCACATCTTCTATTACGCCCACATCAGTTTCAGCATCAATTGCTTCTTGATTGTTCTTGGAACAACCACTTAAGGCAATAATAGCGCTAAACAGAAAAACGAAAATAAAATATTTTTTAAGTTGTCGCATATTCATAAATTATTGATTATCTGAGCTAGTATCGGGAGTAGGATCTAACACCGTTTGAGGTGTATTAATTTCTGAAGTTGCAGCTTCCATAATAACTGAGGTGTCGGTAGTGGTGGAATTAGCTTCTTGAGTTGCTCTAATCTGAGCCCTAACTCGGTTTATTTCTGGTTTTAAAACGGTAGCATAAAAAGTTCTTAATTCAACCGCATCTTTATGGACTTGAGACAAGGAGGTTTTTACTTGACGCCAACTATTTCTAAACTCCCCCTCTGATTTGCCACAAGCTTCAGCTTGAGTATTTTTCAGGGCCTGAATATAGGTAGCATAATCGCTGGAAAACTTTTGAATTTTTTGATCAAAGGTAGCTAAATGAGCAGTTAAACTAGCAACATCTCCACCGGCATTTTTTAAAACTTCAAC
>CAZYUN010000009.1:4596-17363 GCA_964650755.1 uncultured Gammaproteobacteria bacterium | reverse complement strand
GTCGGGCGAAATAACGAGGGGGGGTCAGTGTCAGCGGGGGGCGATGTCAGCGAGGCCGACGCGCACGCCGGTGATCGCGCCGACACGACTTCATGACCCGTGCCGGGGGCTTCGGCGAGTACTTCGGGGGCTTGATGACGACCTGCGTCCGGGGCTTCTGGTAATCTTCCTCCAGAAAGCCGACACAGCCGTAGTAGGCCGGGACAGTCGCCCCTCGCGCCGGCCGAGGCACAATGCCGTCCGGAATGACGGAGTCCTCGAAATCCTTCTGGCGATGTCGTTTCAACTCAACCCGACTCCCACCGGGTCCGAATCCCGCCTGTGCCAACAGCACGTCGGCGGCCTTCAACAACTCTCCTGAATCCATCTTTCTCTCTCCTGTTTTTATGTGGCGAACCATTCGCCAACACATTTTAATTGACTAATAATTTAATCAGCTAAAATGTATTGGGGACCGAACAATCACGGACTGAACGGCCCCCGTTGAACAGGAGGAGTGCTTTTCTTGGTGTTGATACAATCAATGGCTGAAGACAAACAAAAGGCGATCCGGCTCTATAATTATTGTATGGCCGTGCCTGTTGTCTCAAGCTTGATTTCCTCCCAATATCACGCTAATAGCGGATCAGTATCAAGGCGGACAAGCCGACGCCATTAGATCGCATCAATACCAAGAAAAACTTTTTTTTGTAAATTACTTCCCCTTCTTTCAAAAAACATCGTCAAATCTTTCTTGAAAGAAGAGGCGGACTTGCTTGCTGGTAAGTCCGCCAAAATTTGGGAGAGGGGGGGGGTCGAAACTGGAAACGGATTCCCAGGCGCCGAACCGAAGACCGGTCCTTTTTCAGTCATTACGCTCGAACTAAGAATCGAACGCGCCCGCCTATGTGACGGAACTGCTTTAGCCGGTTATTTTTCGCCCGGCGGACTCCTGTCGGCTCATGCGCAAACCGCGACCCCCCTCTCATGGTTCTGTGAGTGCTTTTTTGGCTTTTTTTTAGCCGTTTGTACCGCCGTTCTGCCCCTAACTTTGGTGGGGCTTGGCGATTAATGATCGTGTGCACCCATCAGGAACCCGTGTCAACAGGCGACAAACCGCATACAGCGACTTGTCGCCCGGACACGGAATCCCGAAAAAGGATTTCCGTTAAAACAGTTTTAAACTGCTCAGAACATGATTATCAATAATTGAATTTTGTTCAGTTATCCACAACCATATTCTGTAATATATAATTATAGCATACATTAATAATTTTGTCAATAGTAATTATCCACAATTTATTATTTTTATCTAAATTTAAACAAAAAAATCGCAAAATAATTTAATTTATTAGCGATTATTGCTGAGAAAACATTATTTATGAATTTTTATTAATCCCAAAAAAACCGAAACCAATCACCTACCTATTCGTATCTTAAGGCCTCAATTGAATTTAATTTAGCTGCCTTTTGAGCCGGATAAATACCAAAAACCAAACCAACCAAACCAGCTACACCAAAACCGAGAATAATAGAAAACCAAGAAACCACCAAATCCCAATCATAACCCAAATAACGTGCAATCAGCGCAACTAAAAAAGAAATTAGCGAACCGATAATAATTCCAATAATACCACCAAACAAAGTAATAGCTACCGATTCAGACAAAAATTGTATGATAACATCTTTTCTTTTAGCGCCAACAGCTTTTCTCAAACCAATTTCTCTAACCCTCTCATTAACTGCGGCTAACATAATATTCATAACCCCGACGCCACCAACTAACAATGAAATACTGGCGATGGCCGCCAAAAAAAACTTTAAGGAATCAGTAATACTGGTTAAGGTCTGAATAGCATCTTTAGTGTTGCGGACCGAAAAATCATCAACACTTGATTCGCTCAAACCGTGGCGATCACGCAATAACAAACGGATCTCATCAACCGCTTGATCCAAATTTTCTTGATCGTTAATTTTAACTCTAATAAAGTTAACATATCTAACGCCAAGCATAATTTTTTGCGCCGTTTGAGAGGGAATAAAAGCAATTGTGTCTTTGTTTTGAAAACCACTAACGCCTTTTTTTTCAGCCACGCCAATCACCTCAAAAGATTCCTTATTGATTTTTATTCTCTCGCCTATCGGATCAGTATTATCAAATAAATCTGTTGCCAATTGATCGCCCAAAACCACAACTCGAGCCGATGATGAATTCTCTTCTTCACTAAAAAATCTACCAGAGGCCATTTGCGTATCTTCTACTTCGGTATAAGCAGGCATTACACCATAATAACTGGCATCAAGTTTATTGTTTTGCCAAGAAAAAGTCCCAATGCCGGTATTATAAGCGGAGACAGCCGAAACATTTGATACTTCGCGACTAATCGCTTCTGCGTCTTCATATTTTAGGGTTGTCATCACGACGCCAAAAGCTGAAGCCGGCGGTCCATTTTCATCTGAGGCACCCGGCAAAATACCGATTAAATTAGTGCCGATAGAGCTGAATTGATTAACGATTAAAGATTGAGCTCCGGCTCCGGCCGAAATAATCACTATCACTGAAGCGATACCGATAATAATTCCCAAAGATGTCAAAAAACTGCGGATACCATTAGTCCGCAAAACAGCAAAAGATAATTTAATTGTTTCAGCTAATTTCATTTAATTGACAATATTATTAAAAAGTGATAATTTTCTTATGTTCTTTACAAACAAAAACCAACAAGGAGGTTTGTTATGGTCCTGCCCATTAGACGCCACAGACGGGAACGTCGCGATAACAAAGGATTGTTCAAATTGGTAGCAGAAAATGCCACCAAAGAACAAGTGACCGCTTTTATGACAAGCTTCTTTGGTAATAATTATTTTCACGCCTGTATTATAGAAATCATGCCTATTAGCACCAATCCCGAAACATACACAATAACACTGACACCGCACCCTTTAGGTAATAGAAATATGGCTCCTTTTATGCAGAGAGAGATATTGCTAGCAAAAGAGGGCTGGGTTTCCGGAGGCCTTGAATTCACTATGCAAGTACTGACAAAAGAAGAAGATCTTCGCCTAAGAAAATTGAATCCTGGTCTGTGTTGGTGGAAATAAATTAAAGAACCTTATACTCCTCTAATTGAGGAGTTTTTTATTTCATTAAGATGTTGCCATTTTTCGCGCTACGCCTATCTGCAACGTTATAATCCTCACAAATTAAACCATCGCAAATCTTAATAATTCTTTTAGCGTGTTTAGCGGTGTCAGTTTCGTGAGTCACTAAAATAATTGTGTGCCCCGCCTCATTCAAATCTTCTAAAATTTCCATAATCGCATTACCGGATTTGGAATCCAAATTGCCGGTAGGCTCATCAGCAAAAATAATGGAGGGATTATTCACCAAAGCGCGAGCAATTGCCACGCGTTGTTTTTCACCTCCAGACAATTGATTAGAAAAATTATTAATGCGATGATCCAAACCAACTGCTTTTACGGCATCTTTTACTTTTTGATCGGGATTCTTCACATTGCTATACAATAATGGTAATTTCACATTATCATAAACGGTTGTTTTGGGT
The DNA here is from genome assembly GCA_964650755.1 of uncultured Gammaproteobacteria bacterium. GTDB lineage: Bacteria > Patescibacteriota > Patescibacteriia > 2-01-FULL-39-33 > 2-01-FULL-39-33 > CAISTG01. The sequence goes on along the minus strand of CAZYUN010000009.1, from coordinate 13,818 downwards.
AACAAATAAAAAGCTTGAAAAACAAAGCCAACTTCTTCATTGCGAATACGCGCCAATTCATCATCGTCCAAATGACTAACATCGCGTCCTTTAAATAAAAACTTACCCGAAGTTAAAGTATCCAAAAAACCGATAATATGCATCAAAGTTGACTTACCTGAACCGGATGGCCCCATAATTGCCACAAACTCTCCGGCTTCAATTTTAAAATCAACGCCATGAAGCACTGGAGTTACTAACTCGTCATTAACATATTCTTTTTTGAGATCGGTAATTTTAATTAAGGGTGTCTGTGTTTGAGTCATAATTAATTTTATTAAGCGGATAAATTGCTACATTGACGGGAGCTGTCAACTAACATTTTCAAATCTTCATCACTAACATCGCTCCAGCTAATAATATCATCAAATCTATTTGACTGCATTATAATTGTTTTGATTACCTCCAATGAAAAACCATTTACAAACAAATGCTTAATAGTGTCAACTGTTTTAATAATTTTTTCTTCCATATCCTGTTGTAATGCTAAATCTGGCATCACTTTTTTAATTTGGGGCAAATAAAATGTAATTAGTGACGCCTTAATTGTCTCAAAACGTTCCTCATTTATATGATTATCCCCATCCATAAAAGAGTTTTGCATCAATAAGCTATGTAATTCAGTAATTAGAGCATCGGGTAACGGCCTCTCTTGGGTTTTTAATACCAAATCTTCAAAGTGCAGATATTCATGCTTTAGTGTTATTGGATTAAGAACCTGGGGGAGAACAATTAATCCAGTTAATGCCAAATCACCACTAAAATTATACTTGGTAAGATAAGTACCACCAGCCATGTCATTATGAATTGTTTGTTGTAATTTATCTCTATCACCTATAAATAAAACACCCGGATCTATTCCGGTTCTGCTAGAATTTAAAATATCAGCAAGCGCGGCAACAATGAATCTCTGAGCTTCAACGTATTTAGTGAATTGTTCAATCTCTGCCTGTAATTCTTGCTCATCAAGATTTTTTAAAGTCAAAGTCCCCTGTTCTCTATTAAAATCAAACAAATTTGGCTTCTGAAAACTATACTTATCGGCTAATATTTTTAGTGCAATTGGCTGTTCTGCTGGGTTTTTAAGCTCCAAAATAATTTGTTCTAAAAGATCTAATTTTTCTTTAGCCCTCTCAATCAACTCTTTAAAGGTAAAATAACGGGCATCTTTTAAATCTTCTAACTTAATTTTATCTTCCTCATAATCACGAGATTGGCTACTCAAAAGCCAATCAATGGATTCTTGTCTTTGCTTCAATTCTAAAATCCTATTTTCCTCTGGTTGCTTAATAATCTCCTGAACTGAACTTGAATTATATTTTAGTCCAGACAATTTTTTTTGAATTCTTTTGAATGTTTCCTTAATCTGATCCAAAAATTCAGTTTGTCGGTTGGCTTCAAGTTGTAATTCACTATAATTAGACGATGCTAATTTTTCCGATCTCCCGGCCATATGCGATGTCGTTTATTTATTTTCTTTTTTAAAAGTAATTACTTCTTCTCCTTCTGATAATCCTGAAGTAATTTCTACCAAACCATTATCACCCCTTAAACCAATACCAATCACTTTTTCCTCAACTTTACCATTAATTAAAACCTCTACATATTTTTCAGGCACTTCACCTAAATTAGCTGATCTTACTTTTACGGCTCTTTGCGGAACATATAAAACATTATCTTTTTCTGCAGAAATAATTGTAATATTAGCGGTCATACCCGGTTTGATTTTTTGATTCCACTCATCTTCTACAAATGAAATAATGGTTTTATAATAAGTTACGTCTTTAATGACAGTTTGAGCCGGATCAATAAAACTGACTGCACCGCTAAAAATATGATCAGAACCAAAAGCATCCAATTCCACCTTAACCACATCACCAATTTTAATTTTGGTAATATCGGATTCAGAAATATCAACTCTGATTTGATATTCTTCTTGGCTTAACATTTTAATCACCGGCTCGGCACTATTTGGAGCTTCTCCGCGAAAATAATTAACTGCAGTAATTTGTCCATCAATTGGCGCTTTAATCATATAATCTTCAGCATCGGCACGAATCTTGTCTAATGAGGCCTGAGCTTGAGCAACTTGAGCTTGGGCTGTATTCAAATCAAAACTTCTGGGTCCGGCTTTTTTTAGATCAAGTTGTGCCCGACTGATGGCAACACTGTTTGATGCTGACAAAATCTGACTCTGATAACTATTAGCACCATTAATAAAATTTGAACGAGCTAATTGCAAGGAGTTTAGAGAAGTGTTATTAAGAGTTTGTTGAGAGCTTATACTTGACTTAATGGTATCTTTTTCTGTTTGAGTATAGGTGGTATTAATAATTATTTTATCAGCCAGAGTATAGGCGGAGTTTAGAAAACTATTCAAATCATTAAGAAAAATTCTAGTGCTATCTGATACTGAAATGATAGCATCATCTTGATTTTGACTTTTTTTAGCATCGCTAATAGCTAAACGCAAATCATTAAATCTTTCTTGTATTAAAGTATAATCATTATTAACTTTGTTTTCTAAGGAAGAATCCGAAGTAATTAAATATAAAGTTGTTTCATTATTGATTAAATCATTATAAACAGTATTAAGAGATGTTTGTGAAGTAAAAACCGAATTATCTAAATTATCAATTAACTTGTCTTTTAAAATAGAGGTTTGTGTTACTGATTCACGCACAAGATTCTGATAATCATTTTCTGATTTGATTAATTGTTGTTCGGTTAAAGCCACATCCTCAATTGATGCTCCGGCTCTAACTTTTTCTAAATTAGCTTTAGCTGAAGCTAGATTCGCCTCAGCTTGCTTGATTGATGCGCCGATTGACCCCATTTCTAAAGTTGCTAAAACCTGTCCCGCTTTAACTTGACTCCCCTCTTTAACAGAAATATTAGCAATTTTTCCAACCGCTCTAAAATTTAAAGTTATTTCTTCAGAAGATTCAATGGCTCCTGTAGCAGTAACGGTTTGAATTAGTTTGCCAACTTTTACTTTTTCAGTATTATATGATACTGTTTGTTGATTACTTTTAATACTAAAAAAAATAACTAACCCAATAATTATTACTACCGCTATACCTAACCAAAATCTTTTCTTTTTTAAAAATTTCCAATTCATATTTTATAAAATTAAATTATAACTCTATTTCTATTAATGGCTTACCGGTCATGGCTGATGGCTGTGACAAATTCATAGCCCTTAAAATAGTTGGTGCTACATCAGATAAAACACCAGCCGGCTGAGTTAAAGACAAATCGCCACCCACCACTTCGGGCAAACCGCCATTTTTACCCTCTAACTTTTTATTGACAAACAATAATGGAACCGGATAAGTGCTATGCTCTTTGTCAATATCACTGGACTGAAGATTAACCAATTCTTCAGCATTACCATGATCGGCAGTAATTAATGCTAAACCCTCTTTAGCCAAAATGACTTCAATTATTTTTTTCAAACAACCATCTAAGACCTCTATTGCCTTAATGGTAGCTTTTAAGTCACCAGTATGGGCCACCATGTCACCATTAGCAAAATTAACCACAACAAAATGATATTTATCAGACATCAGTGCCTCAATAATTTTTTTAGTAACTTCTTTGGCTGACATCTCTGGTTTTTCAGCATAAGAAGCGACTCTGGGAGAAGGCACTAAAATTCTATCTTCACCCGGATACTCCTGTTCTTTTCCGCCATTAAAAAAGAAGGTAACGTGAGCATATTTTTCGGTCTCGGCAATATGAAGCTGTTTTAAACCGGCTTCAGAAATAATTTTTGCTAGTGGTTCTTCAATTGTCTCTGGTGGAAAAGCAACTTCAACCGGCAAATCTTTTTCATATTCAGTCATAGAAACAAAAAACAAATTCTTGAAGTAATTGCGTTTGAATTTTTCAAAGCCGGGCAAAATCAAAGTTTTAGTTATTTCTCTGGCACGATCGGCTCTGAAATTAAAAAAAATAACAGCATCACGATCTTTAATGGTTGACTTTTTTCCGTTCTCGCTAATTGTGGTTGGCACAAATTCTTCATCATAAACTTTTTGTTCATAAGAAGCAGAAACAGCATCTTCGGGATCATCAAAATCAGTGGGCGCTTGACCATCAACCATAGCGCGATAAGTGGCCTCTATTCGCTCCCAATGATTATCACGATCCATGGCATAAAATCTGCCTGATAAGGTAGCAATTCTACCAACACCTAAGGACTCACATTTCTCTTTGGTTTTTTTCACAAAATCAATACCAGAATTATAAGGCATATCACGACCATCTAAAAAACCATGGATGACAACATTTTTAAATTTTTCACGCTCACATAATTCTAGCAACGCAAATAAATGATCAATATGACTATGGACACCGCCGGAAGACAATAAACCTAATAAATGAAGTTGTGATTTATTTTTTTTACAATGCTCAATGGCAGAAAGAAATTTCTCATTTTCAAAAAACGAACCATCACTAATTGATTTTTTAATACGTGGCAAATTTTGATAAAGCAAGCGACCTGAGCCCAAATTAAGATGCCCCACTTCAGAATTACCAAACTCGCCCCAAGACAAACCCACTGCCTCACCTGAGGCCTGCAGAGTTGTGGCGGGATAACTCTTGACTAAATTATTAAAGCAAGGAGTTTTTGCTAAAGAAATAGCATTACTCTTTGAAGCTGGAGCTGCTCCCCAACCATCTAAAATAATCAAAACTATGGGTTTAATAAATTGTTTGTTGTTTTCTTTTTCACTCATAACTTAATTAATGATTGGGCCGTCATTTCTGTTGGTTTGTTAATGTTAAATAATTCCAAAATAGTCGGAGCGACATCACCCAGTATAGCATTCTTTTTTCTTAATTTCAATCCAATTAAAGAATCGTCAACTACAATAAAAGGCACCGGATTCATAGTATGTTCAGTAATCTTTTCTCCGGTTTCTAAGTTTTTCATATATTCAACATTGCCGTGATCAGCAGTGATAAGTAAAGTTGCTTTAGCTTTCAATGAGGCAGAAGCTATTTTTTCAACTGCCAAATCAACTGCCTTAATTGCTTCTTGAGCGGCTTGAAAATTACCGGTATGACCAATCATATCCGGACACGCAATATTAGCGCAAATAAAATCATAATCTTTAATTGAGGTCAAAACCTTCTGAGTAATGGCTTCAGTAGCCATTGCTGGAACAGCATCATAATGCTCCACATTAGGCGACGGCAAATTAACCCAAACTTCACCATCTAAAGCATGATCATAGCCACCATTAAAAAAGAAGGTAACATGAGCATATTTTTCAGTTTCAGCAATATAAATTTGTTTTTTATCTTTCAAAACTAAAGGCAGAGTACTTTTAAAATCTTCGGAAGGATAAGCGGTGAGGATACTGTCTAAATCCGGACCAAAATCAGTCATTGCAACAAACAATAAATTCTTGAGCTTCTTTTTTCTTTTGATTGATACTTTATTTTTTGTTTCAAATTTCTCTTGCACAAATGGTTTGGCTAATTGCCTGGCTCGATCACTACGCAAATTAAAAAAAATAACCGCATCATTATCTTTGATTCTGGGAACTACCTTTCCTTTGTATTTAATAACTGTCGGTTTAATGAATTCATCAGTGATACCACTATTATAAGCGCTATTAATTGCTGCTTGGGGGCTATTGGCGGTTTGGGTTTTAACCCCATCAGTCATAGCATCATAAGAATCATTGATTCTAGACCAAACCTTTTTGCGATCCATTGCATAAAATCTACCTATAATGGTGGCGATTAACTCATTTGGTTGAAGTGATCTTTCTAAAGCCATTACGGATTTTAGAGAAGACATTGGTAAAGAATCACGACCATCAGTAAATAAGTGCAAATAAACTTTTTTAACTTGATAACGACGTAATAAAGTAAGCAAAGCTAAAAGATGATCGGGGTCGCTATGTGGGCTTTGACCATCAGACAACATGCCCATTAAGTGAATGGCTGAATTATTTTGTTTGTAGTGCTTAATGGCTGCTAAAAAAGCGGGGTTTTTAAAAAACTCGCCAGTATTAATTTGTTTAGAGATTTTGACAGAATCTTGATCAGCGATTCTGCCGGCACCTAAATTAATATGACCGGCTTCAGAATTGCCAACCTGATCCGGTGGCACTCCAACACAAGAACCTGAAGCGCATAATTTAGTCCAAGGATATTTTTTATATAAAGAATTGATAAATGCCGGCTTAGTCACCCAAATAGGATTTGAAGCGTCATTTTTCCCTAAGCCCCAACCATCTAAAATCAATAAAATTACCTTGTTTTTTTTTAATTTAGAAGTCATTATGATTTTCTTAATGATTTTAATTATAACATAATTACCCAAAAATAAAAAGAGCCGATTCGGCTCTTTTTAAATTATTTTTTAACCTCATCCCAAATCTCCATTAAACGATTATATTTAGCAACACGATCAACTCTTGATAATGATCCGGTCTTAATATATTCAGAACCAGAAGCAACAGACAAATCAGCAATGAAATCATCAGCGGTTTCGCCACTTCTGTGACTCACAGCTAATTTGTATTTATTAGCTTGAGCTAATTTCATGGCTTCAATTGTTTCGCTAACCGTTCCAATTTGATTTAATTTGATTAAAATCGCATTAGCAATCTTTTTTTCTATTCCTTCTTTTAAGATTTTTGGATTAGTCACAAATAAATCATCACCCACCAAAGAAATTTTCTTACTCATCACCTTAGTTAAATCAGCCCAACCAGACCAATCACTCTCAGCCAAACCATCCTCCAATGATTCAATTGGATATTTTTGACACCAATCTTGATACATTTTAATCATATCAGCCGAGGTTCTGGATTTTTTGTCAGCTTTCATTTCATAACGATTAGTTTTTTCATCAAAAAATTCAGAAGAAGCCGAATCAATGGCAATTTTTACATCTCTTCCCATTTTATAACCGGCTTCGGTAATTGCTTGAATAATCAGTCCCATCGCTTGTTCATTACCGGCTAATTTGGGAGCATAACCACCCTCATCGCCAACAGTAGTTGGATAACCGGCTTTAGCTAATAATTTTTTGAGATTGTGAAAGATTTCGGCACCACAACGAATCGCTTCTTTAATATTTTTTTGTTGAGGTGTAATCATGAATTCCTGAATATCAATAGACCAACCGGCATGCGCTCCACCATTCATGATATTCATCATCGGCACCGGAAAAGATAATTTTCCTTTATTCCAATATTTTTTATGAAGATAAGCATAAAGAGGTTTCTTTTGTGAAAAAGCGCCACAACGAGCAACGGCCATAGAAACACCCAAAATCGCATTAGCTCCTAATTTTGATTTATTTTCAGTGCCATCCAATTTAATCATTAACTCATCAATCTTCTTTTGATCAACAGGATTCATGCCTTTTAATTTTGGGGCAATAATAGTATTGATATTTTTAACGGCTTTAAGCACGCCTTTGCCACTATAACGTTTTTTATCGCCATCTCTTAGTTCTAAGGCCTCACGAGAACCGGTTGATGCTCCCGAAGAAACTCCAGCCCATGCTTTTATCCCATTATCACAAATAACCTCTACCTCAACTGTCGGATTACCGCGAGAATCCAAAATTTCTCGCGCTTTAACTGATTTAATTTTTGCCATATTTATTTTAATTATTTATTTTATTTACTACGAATCCATAATCTACCATCATCCATTATTTGGCGTTTCCAATTATAGAAATAAGATAATTCACATAAAGATAAAGGTGTGTTTGAGTCAGAAAATATCGCCTCTTTAGAACAATCTAGTTCTTGAGATAAAGCGTGACTCTCTAATCTTTTATCATTGTCTTCTTGATTAATATACAAACCAAATTCATGCATTCCTAATAAATTAGGATAACTAATCCGATCAGCAAATATTGAGTGACCATCAAAATAATTATGACTATTAATTCCAATTAAATCCATAAGCGTCGGTGCAATATCAATACTAGATGAAAAAATATCAATTTGTTTTGGTAAAATACTATCTGGAACATTAATCATCAATACCACTTCATCATAAAAACTTAAATTTTTTGATTCGGTTTTGGGAAAATATTCAACAGGATAATAATTAGGGGGAAACGCATGATCGGCAGCGAGAATAATAATAGTATTAGAAGCAAAGCGACTAGTTTTAAAATCTTCCAAAAACTTGCCAATTGCATCATCAGTTGAATGAATGGAATTTAAAACATCATTATCCCCTTGTCCATATTTTACCATATCCCTAGACATATTAAAGGGCGTGTGGCCATCAATCGTAGAAATCATATAAAAGAATGGCTCGTCTTCATTTTTTTCAATCAAACTAGATAGATATGGAAACTGCTGATGATCCGTCATACCCCAAACAGAGTTGCCTTTTTGACCAGTAGCGGCCGATATTTCTTCAAAGCCATAAATATTATCAAAACCCATTAATTTAAAAATTGTATTTTTACTCGCAAAATTCCGATTAACGGCCGTTAAATAGGTCGGCGTCTTGTAGCCATTACTCTTTAAGACGGATGGCAGACAAACTAAATAGTTGCTAAAATTATCATTTTTAATAATCTCTTCATGACCGATTGGTGGCAAAAAGGAACACATTTGAGCGATTAAACCGGTAATTGTTGGAGTTGAAGCATTATAAAAGTTATTGAAGACAGTGGTGCCACTACTACTAGCAAAAGCATCAATATTTGGCGTTAAGCCGTTAATTCTACCACCCAAAGAAGGCACTAATCGTGAAGAAAATGACTCTAAAGAAATAAAAATAATGTTCGGTTTTTGATTATTAAAACTTGATGGCAATAATGACAGAGAGGAAGAAACAATTTTATCTCGCTGACTGACAATAAACTTACTTTGATCATATTCTAAACCAAACTTTTTAAGTTTAGCTAAAGCTACATCATTTAGCGCAAAACTTTGTTGCGGTGAAAAATAATAATTTACAAATGATTTAATGACAATTTTCTCCGGCAAAGTTCCGGCTAATGGAAAAAAAATAATGAATAAAATAAAACTAATAAACAAAATTGAAAGAAAAAAAACTTTTTGATATTTTACTTTTACTGTCATCAATTTCTGATACCAGCCAATAAACAAAAAGACCAAAAGGGTTGATGGTACAATAAGCACCAATCCTAATATAAAAAAATTTACACTAGCCGCCATT
>CAZYUN010000009.1:2368-4586 GCA_964650755.1 uncultured Gammaproteobacteria bacterium | reverse complement strand
TCGAACAGCTTGACCGCCAGCAACATGTTCTAAAAGCACCGGATTTATATATAATCCGGAATAATAAATTACCCCGACATTAATTATTTCTAAAATTAACGCTACAAAATATGTGACTAACCAAATAACCATGAGCAACTTCCTACTTTTCTTATCTTTTTTAAAAAATAACGAAACAAACGACAATAACATCAGCCACAGCGAAGCAATAGCAATCGAACGATAAGCAATTAAATTATCAGTCGGAGTAACACTATCAATAGTATAAAAATGTTGTAACACGAATTCTTGAAATATGACGGCGAAACCAAAAATATATAACACCATCAAAAATATTGTGTCACCAAAAGAAACTAAATCCTTAGCAAATTCAGGATGTCTTTTTAGAAAATAACGTAAAACAAAATAAGAACCAAAAAATATTACTCCTAGCGTAGCAATTTCTATTACTTGCTTATGGGTCAAAAAAATTAAATAAAATATCGGCAGAATCACTATAATAATGTCCATCGCTAAACTGAATTCATGTTGCCAATATTCTCGTAATTTATAATATGAAATTAATCGTAAATATAATTGTTTCAAACCTAAAATTATGAAATAGATAAAAATAGCTAAAGCCAATACTTTAATTTGTTGTTGCTGATTACTGAAAATAGTAATACTAATTTTAGGAGCGCGCAAACTAGCAAAAAACCAACTTAAAGCAAAAGCGGGAATAAGATTTAATAATAAACCAATCAGTTTCATGCTTGGGATTTTTTGCATCTTAAATATAAATAAATAATCATCTACTAATTATTATTCACTTTCTAATCTTAATTTTACCCTTAAAAATTAATAACTTAATCACAAATTATTAACAATAAATATGTAATAAAAATAGAGACGGTATGAAACCGTCTCTATTTTAACATAATAATTAAGTGTCGGCAATTACTTTATTTCGTAACTAATACTAACTGTCAGTTGTATATCTTGACTACCGGCTTCAATCGCGGGAGCTTTTGATTTAAGCATGTCAGTTGCCGACTCTAAAGTCATACCACCCATACCATAAGCAACATTAGGCATCTCATTGCCACCCTCATAAAAATTGACTATTCTACCCAACTTAATACCAACTTGGTCCGCTAATAAATTAGCTTTTTCTTTAGCTTGAGCGATTGCTTTTTCTCGAGCTTCGGCTTTGGCCTTTTCAGGATCATCGATCATAAAGTTTGGTCCAGAAACCGAATTAGCTCCCAATTCAGTGGCCTTAGCTAAAATATCTCCGGTTTTTTCAAAATCCCTAACCTTTACCTGAACACTTTGGTTGGCTGAATAACCAATAATACTTTGTCTGCCGTTACTCCAGTCATACTTTGGATAAACACTATAATTTTCAGTTTTTAAATCTTTTGCTTCAATTTTAAAATCTGATTTTAAAGCATTAATAATCGCATTCATTTTTTCGGTTACACTTTTTTGTGCCAAATCAACTGTTCTACCCTCGCTAACTATTCCAATTTGTAGAACCGCGACATCCGGAACAGCACTGACTTTAGCGGTTCCGGTAACTGTAATTTGATTGATTAAATCAGGACTCTTGCCGATATAATCATATGATCGCCAAGCATTTCTAACCAATACTCCGACATAAATTATTAAGACCAAAGATAATAAAACCAAAACCCCCGTTAAGAGATTTTTTGCGGTCAAGAAACCGCAACAACCACAGTCATCACCACAACTGCAGTTTTCTTTTTTTGTTTCTTCCATATGTTTTGTTAATTAATTATTTTTTAAGTTAATATTTATTAAAATTTAATTTGTGGTTTTAGATAAATCATTCAATTGATGTTTCAACGCAAAGACCAGACCAAGAAGTACTACTTACAACACCCCTAAAACCACTAGAATCAGCGCAATATACAATATTTTCAATACCACACAATCGAGCAGAATAGAATATATTAGTATAATTACTATTATAACTAAAACCCCATTGTGATTTTGCGCAATATATAGTTCTATCTAAATTACCAAAAAAAGAAGTTATTACATTATCGTTTATAAGATCACCTTGAGCCCTTTTTGTTTCAAGAGAAACTATTGCTAAATCAACGGCATCCATAACCGCCCGATTATCTTTTTCTAAATTTGCATCATTGATAATCGGATCATAATTATTGAGAACCTCTAACCCATCAGGATAACCGTCCCCATCAGTATCCCT
>CAZYUN010000009.1:0-2268 GCA_964650755.1 uncultured Gammaproteobacteria bacterium | reverse complement strand
AAAAACTATATAAATATTATTACTATTTTGAAATTTAATTAATCTTGAGCCCGGCTTTACGGTGACATTGGATCCATACTTAATATTATCAAATTCTAATTGAGAAACAGTATTTATTGAAACATTATAATAATCAACAAAATCATAAATTTTTAAATTTTCCCAACTACCACTATAATAACTCCAAAAAGTTGCCTCATTTGGAAATAAGTGTTTTGTGTTATCCGTGCCAACATAATAAACAGCTGGACTATCTTCTTTTTTAATTAAATAACCATTTTTATTTATATTTGTTTCCGCTAAAACAATAGTTGGTAATAACATTAATACACCCACCAAAAATAACATAATCCTTTTCATACGATAGTTATTTAATTATTTATTGATTGATTGCGCTTTTTAATTTTTTCAACTTTCTTTTCTATGGCCTCATCAATATCAACTTGAAAGGCCTCCCCCAACAAAAAAGCAGTTATTAAAACATCAACTAATTCTTCTGCTAAATCTTCTTTTTTAACATCAATCATCTTTTCTTTGCGCTGAAAACTCAGAGATTTTAAAACTTGTTCCGAAAGCTCCCCCACTTCTTCTGTTAGCTTACACATCCTCGACAACATATATTCTTTTTCCGTTTGATAAGAAAAAAGATCTCTTAGACGTTGATTTTCTGATTTGACAAAATCATGCAATTCCTTTAACTCCATAAATAAGTTATTCATTTTGACCATAAAGCCGTAAAAATTCCTCTCTACCAATAGTGGCCTTAAGTACTGGCCGTCTTTCGCCTCCCCAATGCCTATTTCTCGACTCTTCGTCCATTGCTACAATATCAAAGCCATATTTACGGAATAAATCCGGCATAGCAGCCACTACATAGGAACTAGCAATTACTTCTTTAATATCTTTATTGGTTTTTAAAACCTCAGCTAACTTGTGAAATGCTTCCGGCACTGTTCTTTTAACAAAATTCAATTGTTCTGAAGTTGATAAGGTGCGCATCGGCGCCAAATGTAAATGAACCAAATTATAACCCAATCCATAAGATAAAATATCATTAGTATCCTCAATCGGAATAAATTGTTCCTTACCGATACTGCTTCTTAAAAATGATTTTCTTTGAGCAATTTCAGCGGCACGGGGATTATTATTTCTAGCTTCGGCGATTGGTTTTAGAGCGAGACTCAATTTTTCAACAAATTCCTCACGATTAGATGTGACACATTCATCCATCATTGATAATATCTCCTTCATGATATCTTGATCCAACAAACCACTATCTTGTATAAATAACTCAATTCTTGGCTTAAGAAGAGCGATAAAATTACTCACTGCTACCCTCACTTGATCATCTTTTTCTGGCCCATCAGCTATGGAGACAGCAATATTATCAAACTCCCTCATTATGCCATGTTGCATATTAGCCTCAAAATCAGAATATTTTTCTTCCTTCATCATATCCTTAGCACGCCGAGAAATGATTTTTATCAATTCCTCTTCTTTAGCCTTAATAGCTAATAACTCCTTTTCATTAGCGGGATTTTCTTTTGAGTTCTTAATCTCTTGTTGAATATTATAAAGTGCCTCCTCCAATTCAGCTGAATCTGATTGGGGCGTCAATTCCAAATCCTCTTGGTTATTTTTGATTCCTTCTTGGCTTTCCCTGTTCATAATTTATTTTATTATTTTTTTAAGTCCGGGTAATTTCTTCCCCTCCAAAAACTCTAGCATTGCGCCACCACCGGTAGAAATAAAATTGAATTTAGTTTCTAATTTCATCTTGCGTATGATTTGAACCGTTTCTCCTCCGCCGATAATCGTAGTGGCTTTGCTATCCGCCATAATTTTTATTAATTTGGCCGTACCTTTGGCAAAAACCTTATTTTCTATCAATCCCATTGGTCCATTCCACACTATCATTTTAGCTGATTTAATAATTTTTTCATATAGCTTTAAGGTATCCGGACCAATATCTAAAATCAGCTCATTATCCCTAACATCAGCCAAAGCATCCATACGACCGATTTTAGCATCGATTTTAGTAGCCATCATACCATCAACCGGAACTACAATTTGATTATCTGTTAATTTAAATTTTTTAACTTCAGCAAACATCTCTGTCTCAACTTTGGATTGACCAACAGAAACACCCATTACCTTTAAAACAGTGTTAGCTAAAGCTCCACCCAACAAGATTTTATCAGCTACTTTAGAAAAATTTTTAATTACTTTAATCTTAGTTGAAATCTTAGCGCCACCAATAATTACCAC
>CAZYUN010000008.1:15095-17471 GCA_964650755.1 uncultured Gammaproteobacteria bacterium | reverse complement strand
CAGCAATTTGATCCGGTTTAAAAATAACAGCGGTATAGAAATAAGTAAACACAACGACCAAAACAAAATAAGCTATACCATAAAAAGTTTGATTTTGGAATAATCTAATAATATATTGAGCACTGTCAGCCACCCATGGTGTTTTAGCGCTTAAAAACAATTGAGCGATAGTAGTGGGCATCAAAATCATTGAAATAGCAAAAATAATCGGGATAACACCGGCCATATTCACCCGCAATGGCAAATGAGTAGAGGTTCCACCCAAAGTTCTACCACCGCGAATCTGGCGAGCATACTGAACGGGAATATTGCGTTGTCCCTCGGTAATCAAAACTACCGCAGCAATAGTAATCAGAGCAATAACGGCAAAAATAATCAAATTAACCAATTCCGAAACTTCATAATTAAAAATCAAACGACTTAAAAGGCCGGGAATTCCCGAAACGATACCGGCAAAAATCAACAAAGAAATGCCGTTGCCAATTTTCTTTTCTGAAATTAATTCGCCAATCCACATCACAAAAATAGTACCGGCAGTAATTGATACTAAAGTGACAACAAAATCAAACAAAACAAAACTGGAAAAAATATCAGCCCCACCCGGAGATGTTCTTAATAATTGAATCATACCAAAACCTTGAAGCAAGGCCAAAGGAATAGTCAACCAGCGAGTCCATAAATTAATTTTATTGCGTCCGTATTCCCCTTCTTTAGATAACTCTTCCAAAGATGGCACAATCATCGTCAATAACTGAATAATAATTGAGGCCGTAATATAAGGACCGACGCCAAGCATCGCGATAGAAAAATTATCCATCGCTCCACCCGAGAATACATTCATCAAGCCAAGAATTTGACTGGAAGCAAATAATTTTTTTACGCTCAAAACATCAATACCGGGAATTGGAATATTAGCAGCTATTCTATAAACGAATAACAACGCCAATACAAATAAAATGCTATTGCGTAAATCTTTCAATTTCCAAATTTGTAAAAATTTATCAAACATATGAGAATTGTTTGGATTATTAAAATCTTATAATAAATTATAAAAAGCAAAAAGAAAACAAAGCGGAGATTATTTTATTTCCGCCTTGCCTCCGAGAGCTTCAATAGCTTGTTTGGCAGAAGCCGAAAAAGCGTCAGCTACAACAGTCAATTTCTTTTCTAATTTGCCACTACCCAAAACCTTGACTTTAGAAAATCTTTTATCCAACAAACCCTTTTGAATCATTTTTTTGATATCAACTAAGGATCCGTCTTCAAAAACATTCAAATCAGAGATATTGATGTTGGGGGTTTTAGGATGTATGGATTTAAAACCGCGCAATTTAGGGGTAGCTAACATCGTTTGTTTGAAGCCAAGCTCTTTCAATCCAGAAACACCACTACGTGATTTTTGGCCCTTCATACCCTTGCCCGAATAAGTTCCACGCTTACCGCCACGTCCAATTTCTTTGGCTTTTTTCTTGGAACCACGAGCCGGTTTCAAATTTGATAAATTAATCTTCATATAATAAAAATTTAATAACTAATTCAATAAACTGAGAAATTAAGCTTGATTAGCGGTTTCTGCCGGTTTATCTTTTTTAATAGTTTTTGGTTTTTTTAAACTGGCCAAAGCAAATAAAGTAGCTTTGATGTTATTGATTTTGTTGTTGGTACCAAAAATTTTTGAAACCACATTTTCAATACCCGCCAAATCTAATACGGTTCTAACCGCACCGCCGGAAATAATACCGGTACCAAGCGGAGCTGGTTTTAACATGATTCTAGCTGCACCAAACTTAGAGTTAATTTCGTGCGCAATAGTGCCTTCACGCAAGGGAACTTTAATCAATTTCTTTTCAGCTTGCTTAACGGCTTTTTGAACCGCCATTGGCACATCTTTAGCTTTAGCCACGCCTAAGCCAACGCGACCCTTGCGATCACCAATGACCACACAAGCACGAAAGCTTAAACGTTTACCGCCACCCATAACACGAGTTACTCTAGCTATTTCAACGATTGATTGTTGAAATTCGCTAACCTCTCTTTTAGGGCGATTAGGACCTTTTCTTTTGAAATCTTTTTTGTCTTTATTCATAATAAACTTAAATGATTAAACCGTTTTCTCTAGCGGATTCAGCCAAGGCCTTAATACGACCATGATATTTAAAGGATCCGCGATCAAAAACAACTTGAGAAATGTTTTTGTCTTTGGCTTTTTCGGCCAATAATTTTCCAACAGCAGTCGCCAAATCAATTTTTTTACCCTTAAAATCTTTGATTTCTGAATCTTTAACGCTCAACAAAGTAACGCCTCGCTCATCATCAATAATTTGAGCATAAATATGACTCAAACTGCGATAAACAGATAAGCGTGGACGAGTTCCG
>CAZYUN010000008.1:0-15085 GCA_964650755.1 uncultured Gammaproteobacteria bacterium | reverse complement strand
AGATTTTGGCTCTGACACGGCGATGTCTTCTTTCGACTCTTTGATTTTTAACTTTAATTTTATTCATAAACTTTATATTTTGCTATTGTTTATTTACCCTTACCGGCAGTTTTTCCTGCCTTACGAATAAATTGTTCACCAACATATTTGATTCCCTTACCTTTATAGGGTTCAACTTTTTTAATTTTTCTGATTTGAGCGGCGATTTCTCCAACTAATTGCTTATCAGCTCCGCTAATAGTCATCACATTTCCTTCAACAACAATATTGATATTTTCGGGAATTTGATATTCAACAGGATGAGAAAAACCCACATTTAATACAACCTTTTTTCCAGTAACAGCAAATTTCATACCAACACCATTGATTTCTAATTGTTTAGAAAAACCCTCAGTTACGCCTTTAACCATATTTCTAATCAAGCTACCAAACAAACCCCATAAAGCACGTTGACTCTTATTCTCTTCATCTTTAACCTTAACAATAACTGAATTATCAACAACAGCAACATCAACCAAGGGATGAGTGGCTTGTTTTAAAACGCCTTTAGCGCCCTTAACAATAATTTCTCCGCCTTCGACTTTAACTTCAACTCCGGAAGGTATGGCGATTGGATTTTTTCCTATTCTAGACATATTTTATATTTCAACTCTTGTTTTTTAATCGATAATCTTTGCAAAAAAATAAATCGATTACTTAAGTTTATTATTAATTTTAGTATATTTCACAAATAACTTCTCCACCCAAGCCGGTTTTTTTTGCTTGTCTGTTGGTGACTAAACCGGAAGATGTTGACAAAATCGCAATACCGTAATTATTTAAAACAATCGGCAATTCATCTTTATTAACATATCTTCTTAAACCGGGTTTAGAAATTCTTTTAATGCTGGTAATAGCGCTTTTACCATCTTCGTATTTTAAATCAATCAATAATCCGCCGAATTTATAACCTTCGGTTCCTGGTTTGATTTCTGAAAAATCAGTAATAAAACCTTCTCGTTTAAGTATTTTTACGATTTCCAATTTCATTTTAGAAAAAGGAACAAAAACTTGTTGCTTTTTAACGCGAGAAGCATTTCTGATTCTTGTAAGCATGTCTGCTATAGTGTCAGTCATATTTAAAAATTTATATTTATATCTTTAGGTATAATACTTGATTACCAAGATGATTTGGTTATACCAGGAATTTGTCCGTTATTAGCCAACTCTCTAAAGCAGATTCTGCAGAGTTTAAAATCTCGGATATAACCATGCCTGCGTCCGCAACGCCAGCATCGATTGACCTTTCTGGTAGAAAATTTTGATTTCTTTTTGGATTTAGCAATTTGCGCTTCTGTAGCCATATTACAATTTAATTGATTATTTGTTTTTTTTCTGTAACGGTAAACCAAGACCTCTGAATAATTCTTCGCCAACCTCTTTAGATCCGGCGGTAGTGGTAATATTAACCTGTAAACCATGAATTCTCTCAACTTCATCTGATCTGATTTCTGGAAAAACCACGTGCTCTTTGAAGGGAATAGAAATATTTCCTTGCTTGTCTATATTTTTCGGATCAACTCCTCTAAAGTCCCTAATTCTCGGCAAAGAAACATTAATTAACTTATCTAAAAAATCATACATTTTTTCTCCACGCAAAGTCACAGCCACACCAACAACCATATTCTCTTTAACTTTAAAAGCAGAGATGGCTTTTTTAGCTTTGCAACGAACCGGTTTTTGTCCGGTAATCTTTTTGAGGTTGTTCTCTACCGCTTCCAATAGTCCGCTATCGGTATTTTTGGAATTCATGCCAACATTTAAAGTGACCTTAACGATTTTAGGCACAGACATGATATTTTTAAAGCCGAACTTTTCTTTTAAAGCGCCGACGACCTCTTTTTTATATTTTTCTTTTAATCTTGAGCTCATAATATTATTAAACTAATGATAATTAAATAACGGCTTGGCATTTTTTGCAAAAACGAACTTTTTCCTCTCCTTCAATTTTATAACCAACTCTTGAAGCTTGACCGCATTTGGGGCACAACAAAGCGACTTTAGAAACATTAATCATAGCTGGGAATTGAATTCTTTGTCCTTTTTCTCCGGCTCGTCCGGCTTTTTGATGCTTAATTCTTAAATTCAAGCCCTCAACAACAATTCTGTCGTCTTTTTTAGAAACTTGTAAAACTTTACCGGTCTTACCTTTATCTTTTCCGGAAAGCATTTTTATTTTATCGCCTGTTTTTATCTTCATATTATTTAAATCCTCTTTTATTGGATGGATAGTTATTTAAAACTTTTTAATTAATGATTCTTAATTATTACAAAACCTCGGGTGCTAAAGAAATGACTTTTTGATAGCCAAGATTTCTTAATTCTCTAGCTACGGGACCAAAAATACGAGTACCGCGCATTTCTTTTTTAGCATCAATCAAGACAACTGCGTTATCATCAAATCTAATATAAGATCCATCAGAACGTCTGACTTCTTTTTTAGTTCTTACAACAACACCTTTAACGACATCACCCTTCTTGACTTGAGAATGAGGTACAGCTTCTTTAACCGACATAGTGACAATATCGCCGATTGTGGCATAACGCTTACGATAACCTCCGGCCACATTAAAAACTGCCAATCTTTTGGCTCCAGTATTATCAGCTGCTTTGACTATGCTTCTTAATTGAATCATATGCTTAACTTATATAGTGATTAAGAATTATTTATTAAAATCAATTTATCTTAGGCGGTTTTATAAATAACACGCCAGCGTTTGTCTTTGGATAATGGTCGGCATTCTACAAATTCAACCACATCACCCTCATGATAAACTCCCTTTTCGTCATGAACTTTGTATTTGGTAGTGACCTTATAACGCTTCTTTAATTTTGGGTGTGTTTTAAAAGTTTCAATCTTAACGACAATGGTTTTAGCCATTTTATCTGAAACTACAGTACCCTTAAATTTTCTCAATAACTTTTCCATATTTTATCTTAATAAATTGATATTACTATTATTTTATTCGCTTCAAAACTGTCATGACACGCGCTCTATCTTTTTTAATTTGACGAATTTCTCTGACATTTTTTAATTGCCCTTGATGCGCTTTGAAATTCAAATCATCAAGTTTTTTTCCCAAATCAGCTAATATGGCCTTAAGCTCCGGAGCTTCTTTGAGTGATAATTCTTTGATATTCATATAAATAGCTGATTATTTTTTAATAAATTTAGCTTTGACGGGCAATTTATAAATTGCCAATTCCATTGCTTCACGCGCCATCGCTTCTGAAATACCTTCGATTTCAAAAATGACGGTTCCCGCTTTCAGTGAGGCGACATAATATTCCGGCACACCCTTACCACCACCCATAGTGGTTTGTGAACCCTTATTGGTAATAGCTGCATGCGGAAATACTCTGATCCACACCTTACCGCCACGTTTAATATATTTGGTAATAACGCGACGAGCTGATTCCAATTGTTGAGCAGTTATCCAGCCGGCAGTAGTGGACTGAATTCCATAAGAACCAAAAGCTAAATAATTGCCTTTAGTAGCCGGACCCTTGCCTCTAACATTGGGGCGATGCGGTTTTCTTCTTTTTAATTTCTTGGGCATTAACATATTTGAGTATAAAATTAATCAATTATTCTTGTGTTACTATTATTTATTTGAAGGCGTTTCTTTTTCATTAAAAATATCTCCCTTATAAAGCCAAACCTTAATACCAATCGTTCCATAAATAGTTTGAGCAATACCACGAGAATAATCAATATCAGCTCTTAGGGTATGTAACGGAACTTTGCCATAAAGGAATAATTCACGACGAGCAATTTCAGCTCCATCCAGACGTCCGGAAATAATCACTTTGATGCCTTTGGCGCCAGCTTTCTCAGCTCGACCCATCATTTGTTTGACAACACGGCGAAACGGAGTTCTTTTTTCAATATCAATAGCCATGGATTGAATTAAAACAGAAGAATCAAGATTAGGATTAGCTAATTCCAAAATATTAATATTCAAACTCTTAATACTCTTTTTTCTGGAGAAAGCATCTTTAAGAAATTTTTCTTGAATTTCTTTTTTCAAATCTTCAGCTCCGGAACCACCGCGTCCGATAATCAAACCCGGTCTGGCGGCATGAATATTAATAGTCAAACCATTGGGCGCTCTTTCTATTTCGACTTTAGAGATTCCAAGATTTCTGAATTTTTTCAGAATAAACTTTTTAATTTTGATATCTTGTTTCAGATATTCAGCAAAATCAAACTCGGTAAACCACTTGGCGTCCCAAGTTTTATTGACTTTTAATCTGAATGCTTTGGCGTGAACTTTTTGTCCCATATAATAATTAGATTCCTTAAATTATTTAGATCCTGTCTTTCTAGTTAAAACCTTATTAGCAAATCCCTTAGCGCTGGCTTTTTTATTTTCAGCTTTCAGGGTTTCTTTTTTTTCTGCTGTCTCTTTGATTTCATCAAAATCACCGACACCAACTTTTACCAAATCAGAATCATCAAGTGTCTTGGTTTTTTTGCTCTTTCCGGATTCAATAATTTCAGTCAAAACCAATTTAATGTGGCTGGTTTCTTTACGAAGCGGAGTGGCTCTACCGTGAGCGCGAGGCATCCAGCGCTTTAAAGCCGGACCACCATCAACGGTGATTGATTTTATTTTTAAATTATCAGCTGAAATATCATAAGTTTCTTTGGCATTGGCAATAGCTGATTCTAAAATTTTCAATAAAGAAGCAGATGCTAATTTTTTATTGAAAGTTAATTGCCATTTTGCCTTTTCTACCGACAAACCACGAATCAACCCGGCTACTAACCGAACCTTTCTTGGTGCCATTCTAAGATATTTTGCTTTTGCTGTTATTTCCATATTTTTAATAACTTTACTGACCATTCAACGTTGTTATAAATCAAACAGTTGATTTGGATTAGTTAAGTGTTTAATTTATTTTTTGGATTGATCAATTGTTTTTTGCATTTTACCACCATGTTTGACAAATTTTCTGGTTGGAGAAAATTCTCCTAACTTATGACCAACCATGTTTTCTAAAACAAAAACAGGGATATGATCTTTGCCATTATGGACGGCAAAATTGATGCCAACCATTTCTGGAGTAATGGTGCAGCTTCTCGACCAAGTTTTTATTACTGTTTTAGAACCTTTAGGTAAATTCATTACTT
This sequence comes from uncultured Gammaproteobacteria bacterium, assembly GCA_964650755.1. GTDB lineage: Bacteria > Patescibacteriota > Patescibacteriia > 2-01-FULL-39-33 > 2-01-FULL-39-33 > CAISTG01. The sequence continues at coordinate 9,909 of CAZYUN010000008.1, read as the reverse complement.
TCTTTAATAACTTCTCATCGACATAAGGTCCCTTCTTTAAGCTTCTGGACATAATTATTTTTTATTGACTTAAATTTATTTTTTCTTCTTTCTGGAGGGGCGTCTCACTAAAATCAATTTATCACCTGTTTTTTTGCTTTTTCTGGTTTTAACTCCCATTGCCGGTTTACCCCAAGGAGTTTTCGGATGTTTCATACCAATAGGGTTAACACCTTCTCCACCACCATGAGGATGATCAACTGGATTCATAGCTTTACCTCTAACTGATGGTCTGATTCCACGATGTCGCATTCTACCGGCTTTACCCCAACGAATATTTTTAAATTCGGGATTAGAAACTGAACCAATAGTACCCAAACAAGTTTCTTCAACTAATCTGATTTCTCCTGAAGGCATTTTTAATTGAGCGTGACCCTTGTCAAAACCCATTAATGAAACATTATTACCGGCCGATCTCGCTATTTTACCACCCTTGCCCGGCTTTAATTCAATATTATAGACAAACATACCGGTAGGAATATGCATTAAAGGCATAGCATTGCCAACCTGAAATTCAATCTTGTTTTTAGAACTCATGACAACAGAGCCAACTTTTAAATCAACAGGAGCAACAATATACCTCTTTTCTCCATCGCTATAACTAATCAAAGCCAAGCGGGCATTTCTTCCTGGATCATATTCAATCGCCACCACCTTGCCGGGGACATCAAATTTATCTCTTTTAAAATCAACGATTCTGACTTTTTTGTTACTACCACCACCTTGATGTCTGACAGTAATGCGACCGGAAGAATTGCGTCCGGCCATATTTTTTCGAGATTGTAATAAAGATTTTTCTGGAGATTTTTTTGTTAAATCAACAGAAGACATTACGGAAGTGTCTCGTCTGGATGGGGTTGTTGGTTTATAAATCTTAATTGGCATATTATTATTCCTCTTGCTTTATGGTAAAAAATAATTATTTAGTATCGTAAACATTAATGCTCTTGCCGGCAGGCAAAGTAATGATCGCCTTGCGATTATCTTTTCTTTGGCCAAAACTTCTGCCGTATCTCTTTAACTTTCCTTCACTATTAACAACATTGACTTTAATTGGATTAATTCCATAGCGAGCGATAACCGCTTTTTTAATTTCATTTTTAGTCGCCTTATTAGCAACAGCAAAAGAATACTTGCTGTGTTTTTCAGCTGATACGGACTTTTCGGTCATAATCGGTGACAACAAAATACCTGACAAATAAGTATCGCTGGACTTGTCTTTGTTAATTGATTTATTCTTAACCGCTGATTTCTTTTTGGTGTCTGCTATAGCCACAACCGGAGTTGCTTCTTTTTTCGCAACATCAGTAGTTTCTGCCGGATTATTAACAATTTCTTGTTGATCGGTCTTAGCGGTTTTTTTAATTTTGATTTTATCTAAGATTGACATAATTTTTTCTTTTATCTGCCTATTATTTAAGAGGTCTTTTTGGCTTCATTAATTTTTTTATAATGTTTTTCAATTGCCTCAATCGCTTTTTCTGTTGATAACAAAATATCAGCATTCAAGACATCAAAGCAATTCAAACTGGTAGCTGAAATAATTTGAAGACCCTTCAAGTTAGCTACTGAACGAATTGTTTTTTCATCTTTATCAGCCAAAATCAATAATAATTTTTTAGCGGTTTTAGGAAGATTCAATTGTTGTTTGATTTCTTTAATCCAAGTATTTAATGATTTGGTTTTTCCGGACTCATTAACTAAAGAATCAAAAACAAATAAGGATTTATTTTGGGCTGATTGTGATAAACACATTGATAGAGCCACCTGCTTTTGTTTTTTGTTAACTTTTTGAGAAAAATTACGATCACTTCTTGGACCAAAAGTAATTCCTCCACCAACCCAAATCGGTGATCTGGAAGAACCATGTCTAGCTCTGCCAGTTCCCTTTTGTCGCCATGGCTTTTTACCACCACCTCGGACTTCACCCTTGGTTTTAGTGTGAGCAATCGCCTCTCGGGAATTGGCTTGTTGAGCGACAATAACTTGATGAACTACTTCGCTCTTGAAGTTTCTTCCAAAAATTCTATTACTTAAATCAATGTCTTTGATTTGTTTGGCTTGTTGATTGTAAACTGGAAATTTCATATATTGATTATTTTCCTTTGATGATAATATTATTCTTGTTTGGCTGAATCAGTTTCACTCACTACTTCAGTTTCGGTTACTTGTTCAACTGCTGGAGTATTTTCAACTTCAGTTGTTTCTGGTGATTCATTTGCCTCGACAACAGCAACTGGCTCTTCAGAAGAAACTTGATTATTTTCAACAACATCAGCTTCAACAACAACCGCATTTTCTTCAATAACGGTATTTTCAGCTTCAGTATTATTTGTGGATTGGACTTCAGAAACATTTTCTTCAATAACTTCAGTTGCGACTTCTTCAACAATCGGAGCAGATTCTTTAATTTCCATTATACCATTACCATAAATAGCTAATTCACCATTTCTAGCTCCCGGCACAGCTCCCTTGATATAAAGAATATTTTTTTCCAAATCAATAGCAATGACTTTTAAGCCACTGACAGTAACTTGATCGCCACCCATGCGACCGGCCATTTTAACTCCTTTAAAAACTCTTTGTACGCCACCGGCACCGATAGAACCAGGCATTCTTTCTTGATCTTTATGTCCGTGAGTTTTAGAAGAACCATGAAAACCATGTCTTTTGACAACACCCTGAAAACCCTTGCCTTTTGAAGTTCCAGTAACTTTAACATCATCACCCTCAGCAAAAACCTCAACAGTAATCACGTCACCACGTTTTAATGTTTCAACGTCTTCTTTGTTGGCTTTAAATTCTTTCATTTTCTTAACCGGTGACAAACCCTTCAATTGTCCGGCCTTGGTTTTGCCTAATTTTTTATCAGTTCCCCAACCAACAACCACAGCATTATAGCCATCTTTGCCGGCTTCGGTTTTAATTTGAATGATGGTATTGGGATTAGCCAAAACAGCGGTCACCGGAATTACGGTACCATTATCTTGGTAAATCTGTGTCATTTCTAATTTTTTGCCTAAAATGAATTTCATAACTTTCTATTTTCTAAACGGTTTGGTAGATAGTGGCTTTGCTTGTTTTGGCAATCAAGCTCCAACACTTTAACTACATTACCTTAAATTAATAATATAAAAAAAACTCCGGCCACGCTTTTCAACCAGAGCTCAAATACTCAAAACAATCCTTCCTCTAAATATAAAGAGGGATTGATCCAAATTTTAAGTTGTGTTAATTTTAAGCGTTTTCCTTTTTGGATTATAGATTAATAGTGAAGGTTTTCTCTAATAAGCTTCAAAAATCACGAGAGCTTTCTTCATTTTCTTCAATAATCCGTTGATTATTATTAAAGGGTTTAAACCCGATAATTACATTTTAATTTCAATATTGACGCCAGCGGGCAAACTTAATCCCATTAAAGCATCAACCACTTGAGCGGTCGGATCGATAATATCAATCAAACGTTTGTGGGTTCTCATCTCAAATTGATCGCGAGCGTTCTTGTGAACGAAAGTTGATTTATTGACGGTGTATTTTCGTTTTTCGGTTGGCAACGGCACTGGACCGATAACCTTAACACCAAAACGATGACAGCTATCAATAATTTTTCTCGCAGAATTGTCTATGATTTTGTGATCATAGGCCTTGAGCTTGATTCTGATTCTCTGATGGGCTTTGCCTTCAGTTGCGGTTTTACTAGTCATAATTAATGGATAAGAATGATCTCTTGTTTATTATTTAATTATGCGACGTCTTACCGTCCAATGGCTTGGACGCAATAACGTGGCGCTTAATTGCACCAGAATGGAGACGAAATAATTCTCTCGTCTCCATAAGGTGTAATCAAAATTATTTTAAAATTTTAGTAACAACTCCAGCTCCAACAGTATGTCCACCTTCGCGAATAGCGAATTTCATTTTTTCTTCCATGGCGACATTTTTTCCTAATTTGATTTTTAAATTAACGGTTTCGCCAGGCATAACCATTTCAGAACCTTCAGGTAATTCAATTTCACCAGTAACATCGGTAGTACGAACATAGAATTGTGGCTTATAACCTTTAAAGAAAGGTTTATGGCGTCCGCCTTCTTCTTTGGATAAAATATAAACTTCGGCTTCAAATTCAGAGTGAGGAGTAATTGAACCCGGTTTAGACAAAACTTGTCCGCGTTCAACTTCATCTTTTTTAATACCTCTCAACAAAATACCTGCATTATCTCCGGCTCTACCCTCATCTAATGATTTGTTAAACATTTCAATACCGGTAACAGTTGTTTTGGCAGTATCTCTTAAACCAACAATTTCAACTTCGTCACCTACTTTAGCAATACCTCTTTCGATTCTTCCGGTAACTACAGTACCGCGTCCTTCAATAGAGAAAACATCTTCAATCGGCATAAGTAATGCTTGATCAGTAGCGCGTTGTGGTTCTGGGATATAAGTATCTAAAGCATTCATTAATTCCATAATACAATCACCTTCGGATCCGGTTGGATTTTCTAAGGCCTTCAAAGCTGAGCCCTTGATAATCGGGGTAGTAGCCCCAGGATAATTATATTTGGTTAATAAATCACGAATTTCTTCTTCTACTAATTCAATCATAGAAGGATCATCAACTTGGTCAACCTTGTTAATGAAAACTACAATGTGAGGCACACCAACTTGATAAGCCAAAAGAATATGTTCTCTGGTTTGAGGCATCGGACCATCAGTGGCGGCGACAACCAAAACAGCTCCGTCCATTTGAGCGGCACCGGTAATCATGTTTTTGATGTAGTCGGCGTGTCCCGGACAATCAACGTGAGCATAGTGTCTCTTTTCAGTTTCGTATTCAACGTGAGTGGTAGCAATAGTAATACCACGAGTTTTCTCTTCAGGAGCGGCGTCAATTTGATCTACGGATTTGTTCTGAGCGGTAAAACCTCTAGCGCCTAAAGTAGTCAAAATAGCGGCGGTTAAAGTGGTCTTGCCGTGGTCAACGTGACCGATAGTACCCACATTTACATGGGGCTTGCTTCTTTGGAATTGTTCTGCCATGTTTTTATTCCTTTGTTACTGAAGCCCCCGCCCTTAGTAGCGGGTTTTAGCCAGGCCTCAATTAATTATAATTATTATTTATTTCGTTAAGATATTATAGCAAAAACTAAAATAAAATCAAGTCCTTTATTTATCCACAATCAAATTAGCTTTCCACAGGTTCAAAATAGTAGCGATCTTCTTCGTTGTTTTCGCTGATACCAATTGAGTTATTTTGTCTAAATTCAGACGAATAATCATCATTTATGAATTCACCCAAATCTCTGGCAAAATTATATTGATCAACTGATAATTCTTTTAATTCTTGAGAATCTTTCCAGATAGCGATATCACGATTTATTTTATCTAAAAGTTCGGATTCTGTCAAGCCCGAAACTCCGGATTTACCTAAAATTAAATCTTCATAATCATTAACTGACATTATAACATAACCCGGATTGCCGTTTTGATCCAAAATTATTGCTTTATCACCTGTTTTTTTTAGTAAATTTAGCAATTTTTCAAAATTTGGCATAAAATTTAATTTAAAATTAGGGAATTATTTTTTAATTTTACCCTATTATTTTAATAATGTAAAGATTCTGTTTTAATAATTAAAAAATAAAATACAAAAACACAACAGAAAATATTAATAAAAATGTGAAAAATAACAAAAATTATCTAAAATTAAATAAAAAATATAAAAATTAATAAGTTGTGGATAACTACTATTGACAAAGTTATCAATGTGTGATATAATTATATATTACGCTAAAGTTGCGTATGAAGTGAACTTTAAATAGCCCAAAGCCGCCCGGAGATGGTCTCTTGGGCGCATAGGAGAACCCCATGAAACAATGGATGGCCCACGGTCGCGGCACAATGCTTTAGTGCCATGATAAATCCGGGGGACTTCCCCAAACCCAAAGCTGACTTGGGAAATAGTCAGCAGAAATCGGCCAACACCTGGAAAACAGGGAGGAGATCGCCGATGTCGAACATCCGGCGGTACATCCGACGCGGTCGGTGTACCGAAGATTAGAAACAGCCACTTACAGGATTCACCTCCGGTAAGTGGCTAACCGACAGGGGTTGGCGCACCTCTATAAAAAAAGCGGAAAAAGTTTGTCCCCATTTCTTATCAAATGGAGAGCCAGAGAGTTGCTGTCAAAATGTAGAGCCAACCGGCAAAACACCAAGACAACAACAAAGAGGAAGCCGAATGCCTCGGGAAGCAGAGCCCCAAAACGGCGATTGAGCAAGAAAACGACAAACCATCGTTGAATGCTCGATGTCAGGACTTGTCATCCTAAACAGACACGACTCTCGTTCAGGGACGAGAGGGAGAGATTATCTAAAGTTGTGGGAATTATCAAAGTAACCAAATCCTTTTTCAATCAACTACTGCAGAAGTTGAGAGAAACTGTCTGATGCGGTGCTCTGAGATTTTTCCAACATCGGCCATGACAAGCCAAGATAACTCTTCAAACTAACAATCGTTCATTATTCCGGCGTCGTCCAATGAGCCCCTCGGGTTCAAAGGACGGCGCCTCTTTTTTTGTTATTTTTTTAAAACAAAAAAACGCCACGATTAACGCGACGTTTTTTTTTATTTGAAAAAAATAATTTAAATTATCTTCTTTCGGTTTTACCGGCTCTACCCTCAATAATTTTTTGAGCCACATTACCCGGCACTTCACTATATTGAGAAAATTCCATAGAATAAGAAGCTCTACCTTGAGTCATAGAACGCATTACGGTAGCATAGCCAAACATTTCGGCTAACGGAACTTGAGCGCTAATAACTTTAACGGCGGCCGCGCCAACTCCCCTGTCTTCCATAGAGTTGATAATAGCACGACGAGAATTAAGATCACCGATAACATCACCCATAAACTGCTCAGGAGTAACAACTTCAACTTTCATAATCGGTTCTAAAATACAAGCACCAGCTTTTTTAGAAGCATCTTGAAGAGCCATGGAAGATGCTATCTTAAAGGCCGCTTCAGATGAGTCAACCTCATGATAAGAACCATCATAAACAGTCACTTTAACATCAATCAAAGGATAGCCAGCCAAAACACCTCTTTCAGTTGCTTCTTTAGCTCCTTTTTCAATCGGCTTAATGTATTCTTTAGGAATAACACCACCCTTAACCTCATCAATAAAAACAAATCCTTGATTCGGCTCGCTTGGTTCAACTCTCAACCAGCAATGTCCGTATTGTCCACGACCACCTGATTGGCGAACGTATTTACCTTCGGCCTCAGCTTTGTTTTTGATTGTTTCACGATAAGCGACTTGCGGTTGTCCAATATTGGCCTCAACCTTAAATTCGCGTTTCATACGGTCAACGATAATATCAAGATGTAATTCACCCATACCTGAAATAATCGTTTGTCCGCTTTCTTCATCAGTATGAACTCTAAAAGTCGGATCTTCTTCTGCCAATTTTGATAAAGCCAAAGCCATTTTTTCTTGATCAGCTTTAGTTTTTGGCTCAACAGCAATATCAATAACCGGCTCCGGAAAAGTAATTGATTCTAACAACACCGGAAATGACGGATCAGATAAAGTATTACCCGTAGTTACCTCTTTAATACCAACAATAGCAGCGATTTCTCCGGCATACACTTCTTCAACTTCTTCACGAGAGTTTGAGTGCATACGCAAAATTCTACCAACTCTTTCTCTGTTGCCATTTTTATTATTAACAATATAAGAACCTGATTTCAAAACACCAGAATAGACACGATAAAAAACTAATTTTCCGACGAAAGGATCAGTAGCGATTTTAAAAGCCAAACCAGCTAAAGGAGCATCATCAGTAACCTTAATAATAATTTCATTGTCTTCATCAACAACATCACGACCAAGAGGAGCCGGAATATCCAAAGGATTAGGCAAATAATCAGCAACCGCATTCAATAAAAATTGAACACCTTTGTTTTTTAGAGCTGAACCACAAAGAATCGGGACTAACTTGTTAGCGATAACCGCTTTGCGTAAAGCTTTTTTCAAATCCAAAACCGGAATTTCTTCTCCGGCCAAATATTTTTCCATCAAGGTCTCATCGGTTTCAACAATGGCTTCTACTAATTTAGCGCGGAATTCTTTAGCGCGTTCCAATTCATCGGCGGGCACTTCTGATTCTTCAACTTTAGTACCCATTTCATCTTTGTAGATCTCGGCCTTCATTTCAAATAAATCAATAATGCCCGAGAAAGTTTCAGCTGCTCCAATAGGTAATTGAATCGGATGAGCATTAGCGGTCAAACGATCATGAATGGATTTTAAGTCGTTATAAAAATTAGCGCCCATGCGATCCATCTTGTTAACAAAACCTAATTTTGGAACATGATACTTTTCAGATTGGCTCCAAACAGTTTCGGATTGCGGTTCAACACCGGCAACGCCATCAAATACAATGACACCACCATCCAAAACACGCAAAGAACGCTCAACTTCAGCAGTAAAATCAACGTGGCCGGGAGTATCAATTAAGTTGATTTGAATTTCTCCACCACCCAACCATTCGGGATTAGGCCAAAAACAAGTGGTAGCGGCTGAGGTAATAGTAATACCACGCTCGCGTTCTTGTTCCATCCAGTCCATAGTGGCTTCACCCTCATGAACTTCGCCGGTTTTATGTTTTTTTCCGGTATAAAACAGTACGCGTTCAGAAACGGTAGTTTTTCCGGCATCGATATGAGCGATAATACCGATATTTCTTATTTTTTCAATGGGAGTTTTACGGGGCATAAATTAATTATGATTAAATATAAAGTTTAATAAAAAAATTAAAAACCTTGAAACTTATCTGCTGAAATGAGCAAATGCTCTATTGGCTTCAGCCATTCTGTAGGTATCTTGTTTTTTCTTAATAGCTGAACCCTCGTTATTGTAGGCAGAGATTAATTCTTCAGCCAATTTAAAAGCCATGCGTTTGCCCTTTTTGGCTTTAGCCGCATCAATTAACCAACGGCAACCCAAAGCATAACTGCGTTCGGGACGAACAGCTACCGGAACTTGATAGTTAGCTCCACCAACGCGTCGTCCTCTGATTTCTACACTGGGAGAAATATTTTTAATGGCTTGTTCAAAAATCACTATCGCATCATTTTTAGTTTTTTCAGAAACAATTTCTAAGGCCTCATAAACAATGCCCTTAGCAGTTGATTTTTTACCCCTCTCCATAATATAGTTAATGAATTTAGCAACATCTTCACGACCGAATTTTTCATCCGGTTTAGTAGTTCTTTTTGGTGCTGGTTTTCCTCTCATATTTTGTGTGATTTAATCTTTAAATGTCATTCCCAAAATTTCTAATCTCCAATTATTTATTGATCAGAATATTTTTAATTAAAATTATTAAACTTTTAATTTTCTAATTGATTAGGAATGACAAACAGCTTTATTTAGCTGATTTTTTTTCTCTTTTAACTCCATACAAGCTTCGACCGCGCTTGCGATTAGCTACGCCGGCGGAATCATAAACACCGCGGACGATATGATAACGAACACCGGGAAGATCTTTAACCCTACCACCTCTAATCATCACGATTGAGTGTTCTTGAAGATTGTGACCGACACCGGGAATATAAGCAGTGACCTCTTGGCCATTACTTAATTTAACTCTGGCGATTTTACGTAAAGCTGAGTTTGGTTTTTTAGGTGTAGTGGTTCTAACCACAGTACAAACACCACGTTTAAAAGAGTTTCCTTTAGAAACAATTCTTTTTTTGCGATGCAAACTATCGGAAGTGATTTGCAAATCCGGTGTTTTTGATTTAGCCGGTTTTGACTTCCTTGGTTTTCTAAGCAATTGATTAATTGTTGGCATAATAATTATTT